>CAYFSY010000146.1:0-4463 GCA_964345905.1 uncultured Paludibacteraceae bacterium
GGGAACATTCAGCAAGTCGTTTGCCTCTATTGGTGGATTTATCGCTACGGATAGTGTTACTGCAAACTGGCTTCGCCATAAGGCGCGCACTTATATATTTAGTGCTTCGCCTACGCCTGCGGCTATCGGAGCAGTAAACGCCACGCTCGACATTATGGAGAGCGAGCCAGAGCGTTTCGAGCATCTGTGGAAACTGACAAACTATACCCTCGAATGCTTCCGCTCAGCTGGCTTTGAGATCGGGCACACATCTACGCCGATTATCCCGCTGTTTATCCGCGACAATATGAAGACATTCCAGATAACCCGAGACCTATTCGACGAGGGAGTATTCGTAAATCCTGTAGTGGCACCAGCCGTAGCACCAAACGATACGCTAATACGATTCTCGCTTATGGCTACCAACACAAAAGAGCAGGTTGACTTCGCTCTGGATAAATGTACAAAGGTATTCAGGAAATACGGTGTGATAAACTAAAAGCATCGCGATAAAAAATTAGAGATGAACTTTGGTGTTTGTCTCTTTTTTTTGTTCTTTTTCAGAAAAAATCTATACCTTTGCGAAAAGTAATACCGTAAAAACTTAAACCCAAATGAATAAGATAAAACAACTATTTCATCTGCTAAGCTACTTGCAGTATCCGCTACTGGTTGTAGGACTGTTCCTGATTATGAAACCCCTTTTCAGAGGATTTGATTACGTTGTGTCCAATCCAGAATATCTTTTCCAAATTTACAACTATGCATTGATTTTTCTTGGTTTGGCGCTGGGGTTTGCCTCGCTGCAAGACTCAACGAAAACCACCTTGAAGTACGAGAGAAAGATTTGGCGAGACTCGAAAAAAGCCAAACGAACTATGATTGTTACCATTTTTACTATGTTTGTCTTTCTTTTTGCTGGCGTGTTTGGATTTATAATGAAAGATACCCTCATCGAAGAGTTTGCTTATGGTTCTATTGTTCTTGCAGTCGGGCTTCTTGGCTACCTAAAGTTGCAGATGGAGATGTATGAAAATCACAGTTCAGATAGCTTGAAAAAGTCAAAGGGAACTGACAGTTTTGTGGAAAAGTAATACCAAAAAAAATTACAACCAAATGATGATAGGAGTTGTATGGCAGTTTAGAGCTAAACGATGAGTTTTACGTTCACTTCGCCAAGTATAGTGGGACGTTTTTGCCGGTGCTAAAGAGGCTACCAATATTTGGTAAACAAAGTTTTATAGACAGAAAAAAAAGGACTAACCCATTTTTGGATTAGTCCCCTTTTTTATTTTATAAGTTATCGATTATAGAATAACTTTTGCAACTTTAGAACCTACGCGAACTATTGCAACACCGTTGTAGTTCAGAGATAGCTCGTTTAAGCCTTCGCTTGCAGTAGCTGAGAATATCTTCTGTCCAGCAACGCTAAATACGCTGATTTGCTCGCCTTCAGTAGCAGAAACGTAGATCTTGCCTTGCGAAGCATACACATTTAGAGTCTCTTCTACAACCTCTATGCCTGTCTGTAATGCAGGAGCGTTGATGTTATCTACCTGATAAGTGGTAGTCATTGTTGAGCTTCCAACGTATTCGAAAGCCAAGAACTTCACACCGCTGAATGCAGTAAGGTCTAGTGACTCCGTAGTAAATCCTTCACCGTAACCAGAAGGATTTGCTTGGTCTGTAATGCTCTTAATCTCAGTCTTGGTTCCGTCTTTGCTCATAACGTAAACTTTCAGAGTAGCACCGTTTGTGTAGCCAGATTTCCAGTCGAACGATACTTCGTTTTTCTTGATAGCATCAAGGTTCAACGCTGGAGAGATCAGGAGTCCGAGATAGTTGTCAGAAGCTCCGTTATATGCAGAGAATTGCGCATATGAGTTGTTTGAGTATGTCATATAGCTCCAAGTTCTCTCGCCTTCTGCTGCAATGTTTCTCCAAGTTGCTGGTATATCACCAGCCTCGAAGTCCTCGTATAGAGAGTTCAGTGGGTTAGAGTCGTCGAGGTTATAAGGGTTGCTTGCATCGACAGCAACACCTGTAAGAGCTACCTCATGAGTAAACGTGCCAGCAGTGATTTTCAGAGTAGCTGTCTTTGTGCCAACAGTAGTTGGAGCAAATGTAACAGATAGAGAACCGCCGTCTGTGGTAAGTGTACCTGTCTGAGCAAACAGAGCAGCGTCAGCACCCTCGATAACAACTGTAGGAGCAGCATCTAAGTTTGTAGCTGTAACCATTACAGTCTGAGCATCAGATGTAGTGTTTATAGTGATGTTGTCGAAGGTAAGCGCAGTTTTATCAACAATCAGAGAAGCGCCTAATGCAGGAGCATTTACGTTATCTACTTGATAAGTGGTAGTCTGTGTAGGACTTCCAATGTATTCGAAAGCCAAGAACTTTACACCGCTGTAAGCAGTAAGGTCGAGTGTCTCTGTGCTGAATGCTTGACCGTAGCCCGATGGATTCGCATTGTCGTTAATGCTCTTCACCTCAGTCTTGGTACCGTCAACGCTCATAACGTAAACCTTCAGAGTAGCGCCAGTAGTATAGCCAGATTCCCAGTCGAACGATACTTCGTTTTTCTTGATAGCATCAAGGTTCAACGCTGGAGAGATCAGAAGTGCAACATACGATGGCTCGGTGCCGTTATATGCAGAGAATTGTGCATATGAGTTGTTGCTGTGTGTTTTGTAAGTCCAAGTCTTGTCACCTGCGTCAGCAACGTTAGTCCAAGTTGCAGGGATTGCACCACCCTCGAAGTCCTCGAACAAGAAAGTAAGAGGATTAGAGTCGTCTAAGTTGTAAGGGTTTGGAGTAGGAGGTGTTACAGAAGTACCACTTACTACTACCACGTCGTCAAGGAAGAAACGAGATCTTGATGCTAGTATTCCTTCGAATGAAACTTGGGTAGTAGCTGTTCCGCCAGTGATTTGAAGCTCAATGTCTGTAAAGGCAGCCTTGCTAATTGTAACCGCAACGCTATCGCTTGCCGCGATACCTAAAGCAGTAGAGCTAAGTTGTCCACCACCAGAGATACGCACTACCATATTTAGCTGCTCAGAAGAATAGTTCCAAGCACCAGCTCTAAACTTCAATGTTGCGTCGCCATTGAGTGTTGCCAAAGCAGGAGTCTGAGCAATGCCTTTCACAGAGGTTGTTCCTAATTTGATACACTTGTCTGCTCCATAAGCTTTAGTCAAAGTCCATCCTGCTAAAGCGGCTGAGTCAAGTGAGCCTTGTGCTACTGAACCTTCCCAAAGTCCGTCGTTGCCACCTGTACCTGTGTGAGTGTTGAATCTCTCTACAAAAACTGTGTCCTGTGCCTGCATGTTTGCCGCAAAAGCAAGGACAAAAGCCATGATTAATAATGTTAATTTTCTCATAAATTTTTTACCTATTTTTTATTTATACTTTTTTATATTGTGCAAAGTTACAAATTTTGCCTAAGATAAACAATTACTTTATATTAATATTTTGTTACAATAGTGGAATGTGATAGTCGCAATGAGCTTTCTAGCGCTTTCGGTTTTCGTCACATTTCCAACATGCAGAAGTTTAACGTTTTTGTAAATATTCCAAAACGTTTTTTTCGATTCGCTTCTCTATATCCTCACCCTCTGTAGCTTTGAACTTCTCGCCAATGATGTGTTCGTAGAGTTCGCAGTAGCGCTCCGAGATGTTGCGGACAACCTCGTCTGTCATCTCTGGTAGAATTTGTCCATCTTTGCCTTGGAATCCGTTGTCCATAAGCCATTCGCGTACAAATTCTTTAGAGAGCTGACGCTGTGGCTTACCAGCTACAAATAGCTCCTCGTAGGTGTTTTTATAGAAATATCTAGATGAGTCTGGTGTGTGCACCTCGTCCATAAGGTAGATAGTGCCGTCAGCGATGCCAAACTCATACTTTGTGTCCACCAATATTAATCCACGCTTCTCTGCTATCTCGCTTCCACGTTGGAATAGAGCTAATGCGTAACGCTCAAGCACCTCATACTCTTTCTCTGGAACAAGACCTTGCTTCAGGATCTCTTCGCGAGAGATGTTCTCGTCGTGCATGCCAATTTCTGCCTTTGTCGTTGGGGTAATAATCGGTGTTGGAAACTTCTCGTTTTCGCGCATTCCCTCTGGTAGCTTTACTCCACAAAGCTCACGTGCTCCGTTTTTATATTCTCTCCAAGCGCTTCCGCAGAGGTAGCCACGCACAATCATCTCCACAGGATAGCCTTTGCACATTATGCCACAAGTAACCATTGGGTCTGGCGTAGCGAGCTTCCAGTTTGGACAGATGTCGCGAGTCTCGTCGAGGAATTTCGCTGCTATTTGGTTCAGTATTTGTCCTTTGTGTGGAATACCACGTGGCATCATCACATCGAAAGCCGATATTCTATCTGTCGTTACCATCACAAGCTCTTTGCCTGCTATGGTGTAAACGTCTCTCACTTTGCCGTTATAGACGGCTGTTTGGTTCGGAAACCTATAAG
>CAYFSY010000147.1:0-4447 GCA_964345905.1 uncultured Paludibacteraceae bacterium
ACTGTGTCTGCGACCGTCGCCATCTCTTTTGCCGCCCAGCTCTACATGTCCGCCCTCTATTACCAGCGACTTTCCCTCTACGAATGCCTCAGCAACGGTTCTTCGTGCTTTGGCGTAGATACGCGTTAGGGTAGGGCGAGAGATATTCATCTGCTCGGCAGCCTCCTCCTGCAGCAAACCCTCGTAGTCCAACAATCGAATCGCCTCATACTCATCGTATTGCAGGGTAACCTCCTCCGTTACTGAACGAGGAATACCAAACGGTTTAAATCCCGACATTTGGGGTAAAGATTTGATTCTTCTACACTGTTTTGAACGCGACATAGGGTTTTAATATTTAAATTACAGTGCAAATATAGCAAAAGTTTTGATCATATGTTCAAAAGTCGGGTGTTTTTTATGCTTTTATAGGTTTTTTTATGTTTTAGCAACAATTAAAATAGATTACCGCCTTGCCCTTTTTCTTAGAAAATGCAATTTTACGACCGTCCTCTTCTCCGATCAGATAGTAGAATCCGACCACTCTTTTATCCGCTTCGATTTCGTCCCAGATATCCTTGTCGGAATAGTCCTCATCAAAGGTTTCATCAGGATGGATTGCAGGATAAAAGAAATTCTTTTCATCGAAAAACTCCTTGATTCGTCTTATCATAAACTCCTCTTGCTCTTTTTCTGAATTATGGTCTCCCTCGAACTCATAACCCACCAAGAATATCGATAAGAACTCCTCGTTCAGCAGCTCTGTGCCGTCGCTTTTTGCAATCTTAAAAATCACTTTTCCTTCAAAAATCGATTCTCCTTTGATACAGACGTAAAACTCATCTTTGCTATCAATATCCGAGAAGGCGTGCATCACTCTATTCTCAATCCAAATAGAGTCTTTGGGTATTTTCTTTGCTATTGAGATAGAATCTTTTGGTGTCTCTTGCGAAACTTCGAGATTGATGGTGTCTGTGCTACTGTCCTCTGCTGACTGTTTGCGTTCAGTACTTAGGCAAGATGTCAGTGCTATCGCTAAAATTATTACAATGTGTTTTTTCATAACAGTGGTTTTTATAGCTCTGTAACCGAATAGTCTTTATTAAAAACTCCAAAAGCGAACATGAACAATATCATCAACACTATAGAGGGTATTGCTACTACACCCACATAGAATTAGAAATACTTTTAAAAACCTGTTGTTCATATCAATTTATATCGTTTGGATTAGCTTTTATTATCCATTTACCTATCCTATCTGAGCCTTCCCGTTTGATAATACCTTCATCTGTTAGCTTTTTAATATGATACTTTACACCATCAGAAGTTATTCCAAGTAATTCAGCCAACTCTTTACGAGTTAAACCTGGATTGCTTGCAATTAAGTTTAATAATTTTTTTCGGGTAGTTTCTGGGTAGTTTCTGGGTAGTACTTTCGTTTTCTTGGGTAGTTTCTACACCAAAACCCTCTTCTAAATATTTTTTAGAAACAATGTTTTTTTTGTGGTAATTGATATGGAGGGACTGGTCGTTGAGCGGAGTCGAAACGCCAGTTACTCCATCTGCATTTTTCAAATTACTAAAATGAGTTTCATTTTGACATTTAGATAAATTATTCAATAAATTGGTTTCCCCTTTTATCAAAGCTTCTTTTTTTGCCCTACTCCAGCCTTGTACTTGTTTTTCACGATAAAAAGCATCGTCAATACGCTGTAACTCTTCGTAATACACTAACCTTACAGGCAAATTCTTTTTAGTAAAATTTGAACCTTCGCCTGCTTGGTGTTGTGCTAATCTTACGTCTAAATCGTTTGTACTTCCTGTATAGTACTTACCGTTAGCACATTGTAATATGTACACATATCCTTTTTTCATTTTTGTTTTTTATTGTCGTTTGCTACTGGGCGTTTCGACTCCGCTCAACGACCAGTAGCAGTGCATCATACTAAAAACACTACCCAACCACCACATTCACAATCTTTTTCGGCACTACGATAACCTTCTTGACGCTCTTGCCGTCGAGCCACTTCTGTGTGTCGGGATGCGATAGTGCCTCCGCCTCAATATCCTTTGGCGACATATCGGCAGGCAGTTCGAGCGTAAAGCGCACCTTGCCGTTGAACGAAATTGGATACTTTACCGAACTCTCCACCAGATACTTCTCCTCCACCTCAGGGAACTTCGCATCGCAGACAGTAGCAGTGTTGCCGCAGAGGTGGTAAATCTCCTCGGCGATGTGTGGGGTAAACGGTGCCAATATTATCGAGAGTGGTTCGAGGATTGCACGCTTCGAGCACTTCATCGCGGTGAGCTCATTTACACAAATCATAAAGGCAGAGACCGAGGTGTTGAACGAGAAGTTCTCGATATCGAAGGTAATCTTTTTGATGGTCTTGTGTAGAGTCTTTAACTCCTCGGCGGTTGGCTCTTGGTCGTTTATCAGTAGCTCGTCGTCTTTGTATATCAGACTCCAAAGTTTTCTCAAGAAGCGATGAACGCCGTCGATGCCGTTGGTGTCCCAAGGCTTTGACTGCTCGATAGGTCCGAGGAACATCTCGTAGAGCCTCAGTGTATCGGCTCCGTAACGCTCGATGATGTCGTCGGGGTTTACCACGTTGAACATCGACTTCGACATTTTCTCCACAGCCCAGCCGCAGCGGTATTTGCCATCGTCCTCGAGGATAAACTCCGCATCGGCGAACTCAGGCATCCACTCACGGAACCTCTCGAGGTCTAAAACGTCGTTATCCACAATGTTTACATCGACGTGAATCTCGGTTGTATCGTAGTCATCTTTGAGGTTGTACGACACAAATTTGTTTGTGTTTTTTATTCTATAAACAAAATTGCTCCTGCCCTGAATCATTCCCTGATTGATAAGCTTTTGGAATGGTTCGTCCATTGACACAACTCCGTAGTCGAAAAGGAACTTGTTCCAGAAGCGACTGTATATCAGGTGTCCCGTAGCGTGTTCGGCACCGCCGAGATACAAATCCACATTGCCCCAATAGTCGTTTGCCTCGCGAGAGACCAAAGCCTCTGAGTTGCGTGGGTCTTGGTAGCGCAGATAGTAGGCAGACGAGCCTGCAAATCCAGGCATCGTAGAGAGCTCCAGCCTATAGCCTTTGTATGTCCAATCTTTGGCTCTGCCGAGTGGCGGTTCACCCGTCTCGGTTGGCAGGAATTTATCCACCTGAGGCAGCTCTATCGGCAAATCCTCCTCGCAGACGGCGTAAGGCATGTCGTCTTTGTAGTAGATTGGGAAAGGCTCGCCCCAGTAGCGTTGGCGGCTGAAAATCGCATCGCGTAGGCGATAGTTTGTCTTTACCTTGCCAATGCCGTTCTCCTCTATATAGCTCTTAGCCTCCTCGATAGCCTCTTGTATTGTCAGTCCGTTGAGGTTGAGCTGGTTGTCGTAAGAGGTCTCTTTTGGCGAATTCATCATAACGCCCTCTTTTGCATCGAAGCTCTCCTCATCTACGTTTGCCCCCTCTACTAGTGGCAATATCGGCAGGTTGAAGGTCTTTGCAAAGGCATAGTCACGGCTATCGTGTGCAGGCACCGCCATGATAGCACCAGTGCCGTAACCAGCTAAAACATAGTCGCTTATATAGATTGGAATCTTTTTCTTTGAAATAGGGTTGATAGCGTACGAACCCAGTGGCACACCAGTAACTTTCTTGTCGGAAATACGCTCCCTCTCGGTGCGTTTTTGAGTCCGCTCGATGTACTCGGCAACGGCTTCTTTTTGCTCCTCGCTGGTGAGCATCGGCACATATTCGCTTTCTGGCGCCAGCACCATAAAGGTAACGCCGTAGATAGTGTCGGGACGGGTGGTGAAGACGGTTAACCCCTCCCCAGCCCTCCCACAAGGGGAGGGAGCAGTTGCTCTATTTTGAATCTCTATTTTAATTTTTTCTAAAACTTGTTGTAGGTTTGTTGCAATCTCTTCATTCGAAAAGCGAAGCACTTTATAACCAATACTTTCGAGCCTTTGAGTTCTCGCTTCATCTAACTCTATTTGCTCTTTTTCGTTGTGATAACCGCCATCAACTTCTACGATAATGTTCTTTTGAGTGCAAACAAAATCAGGTATAAAAGTATCAACAGGCTGTTGTCGTCTGAACTTTACGCCCAGCTGACATCCTCGTAAATGCTGCCACAATATATCCTCCGCTTCGGTAGGCTCTAAACGCATACTTTTCGCATTATCTTTGAGTAGGTTCCAAGAGGTAGCATCTGTAGTGTAAAAGCTTGGTCTCATATCTCCCTCCCCTTGTGGGAGGGTAGGGGTGGGGTTCTCCCCCGCAATCTCAAACACCATCTCTGCTCCTTGGCTCTTGCCAATCCAGTTGCGTTGGGTCTCTTTAAGGCTATCGCTCCAGTCGATTCTATCAAGTCCCTCGAGCAGTCGCTCTGCGTAAGCCGATATGCGTAGGCTCCACTGCATCATTTTCTTCTGCACCAC
>CAYFSY010000148.1:0-4364 GCA_964345905.1 uncultured Paludibacteraceae bacterium
TTGATACAAAATAACTTACAAAGATAATTCTTTTCTAAAGTTATCTTGAACCATTAAAAATATAAAAAATAAAGATAAAAAAAATACTTTCAATTGGCTTTTTAGCCGTGGTTTCATTTATGATGCTAAGCTTTAGCAAATGTACAGGGAATGATACTCTAAACCCACCAATAGAAAATGAGTGGCAGACGATATCTATTCCGTATGGAGATACAAAGGAGCTGGTTTTCTCAGACACTATTAGGATTACATTCGACTCTGTTTTAGACCGTAGAGTCGCCCATGATCCTTATGGACTGCCATGGGAAATGGATACATCTGAGTTTCCAGACCCTATACCACCTTACTGCGCAAAAGTCTATATTAATCTGAGAGATGATAATAATTGTGAAAATAGGCAAATGATAGAAGTAGAGCCTATCAGATTTTATGGAGATAAAGATACGCTCTACTTAAGCGAAGAGGTGAGTATAGCCAATTACCGCTTGCAGATTGTACAACTTACTCCCTATCCTACCCATCTGGATTACTATTCCGATGCAAATCCAAATGACGATATTCCTTTCGCTTCTCCAAATGTTTATACTATAATATTAAAAATTAAACGAAATGAATAAGAAAAATTCATTGGCGAAATCAATTTGAGTATGTGATTTGTATAGAATTTTTTGCTAAAAAAACTGTAAATCACTACCCTGTTTGTCATTCCAACGCAGGTAAAAATCTCCTTTAGAACTTGGCAATTATTTTATTGCAATCTTTAGGGGATTTTTCTTTTGGCTTTTTGTTTCGATAGGTGTGCAAACGTCGTAATAGCACGGCAGACACGCAGACATAGGTAATTTAGGAATTTAGAAATGTAGGAATTTAGGTCTATAGGTCAAAAAGTAGGCTGTTTTTGAGTTGTTTTTTTCAATGGGTCAAAAAGTAGGCTGTTTTTTAAACAATATTTTGTCGCATTCAAAAAAATAGTTTTACCTTTGCTCTTGTAAACTGAAACGGAGTAAAGCTCTGCTGGGGAGCAACTTTACAAGGGATAAGTTTATGAACGCTTAATGCGTATTGTAAGGAGTGTCTCTTATGGCACTCTCTTTTTTCTTACATACGCAAAAGCTGTTCCATATGCCTAAAAAACCCATAAGCCTATATTGAACTACAACTTTTGTAAATATTTTTTTAGATATTTGAGTTATCTCTATAAAAGCATTTTTTCTATTCATAACCATTGACATGCTGCAAAGGCACTAATAGAACAGCATTCAGAGATTTTTAGCCTACTTTTTGACCTATAAGCCGGAATTTAGAAATTATTAACCCCGAAGGGGTGATATGATTATAGAAAACCGCATCCACCCACACACCAACCCCGCAAGGGGTGATATTATTATCTTAATTTGTTTTACAAATTTTAGATAGCAAAAAATCAGTTGTAGAACGTCCATGAGAGCCCAACCTGAAAGGTAGCCGGGTTGATTGGGTAGTATGGAATGAGTTCGTAGCCTCTGCCTCCAAAGCGGTACATATTGAGGTGTGCGTATTGGAAGTAGAACCTCAGGCGTTTCAAGTGAAAGTTGGCATAGACGTTTAGGTCTGGGTAGTTGCCGATTTTGCGTTCGTTCTGAAGGTGGAACTGCCCTGTGGCAGGCATGTAGGCGTTGCCGTAGTAGGCTGTGTGGTAGCGGCAGCTTACGCCAAATTGCGATAGCAGCACAGTGAAAAGCCTTGTCTTAAAATATAGGTTCGAGTAAATCGCAAAGTCTGGCAACGGCAAAATGTCTCTGTTTGAGGTAATCTGATAGGTCATTTTGTTGTCTGAATGAAACTTCCAAAACTTCAGATTTGCCTCCAAATCGAAAGCCATCACTTGCAGGTTACCGCTGTATTGAGCAGGTAAGGCGTTGAGGTCGAAGTAGTTGTAGTTCTTTATGTTTGCAAAGTGGAACCCAAGGCTTACGCCCGTCTTTTGCGAACTGAGCGAGGCATCGACCCTCAGGGTGGTAGTTTTGTCGAAGTCTGGATTCTCCCAACGGAAGTGGTTAGAGACGTAGCGTCCAAAAAGGAAGTCCGCACCGCTGTGTTCGAAAAGTCCGTTGGCATCGATAGTGATTGTGTCTTTCCAAAGCCTAAACTGCGAATTGATATTGCCTCGAATGTCGAAGTCGCCTATGACGTCGCCTGCAAACGAGACCTTACCGTCAAGGCTGTAACGAATGGTTTTACCCTCGTTTTTTGCCAACCTGCCGCCTACCCAAAATTTATTCTGATATTTATCGATAAACTCAAAGCCGCAAGATGTAACCGTCTGCCTTACAAGGTCGTGCTCCACGAAAGCCGCCAAGCCAAACTTCAGCAGCGTGTTGAACTTCTCGTCGAGTGTAACAGCAAAAGTGTTTCTAAGGCTCTGATAGCGAGTTGAGTCGCGAGAGTCTTGTGTAGAAAAGTAGCTATTTGCGTAGAAGTCGCTGCCATACTGCTCCGAATAGCGCTTTTTGGAATTTTCGTAGCGAATGGTGTGTATAAACGAAGTAACAGGCACGAAGTCATAGACTAAAGAGTCGTTTTCCAACTTACGCTCCCGCTCAAAACCCAAGCTATAGCGGTGGTTGAGGTACGCCACAATGTTGTTGAAACGCCCCACCGAGCCATTGTTGAGCCTAATGTCCAGATACTCGTAGTCGTCGCCGTTCTTGGTAGCCAGAGGCTCCTTCAGACCGCCGTTTTCGGTATTTCTGAGGTCGTTTACCATAAAGACTCCTTGAGCCTCGTAGCGCCTGCCCGTGTAGGAAGCAAAGAACCCGCCATTGACGTAGCGAGAGGTCTGCTCCTTGTATCGCCCGCGCCCAAGCGTGAGGTTTACCAGCCCGCCCACGTTGAAGTATTTATTGAAGCTCATCGAGTAGAGAGCTCGGAAATAGTCCTCCTCTCTGAAACGCGGTAGTGCAGTGCGATATGTAAGGTTGGCAAAAGGTGTTTTGGTATTGAAAAACGGTGTGTTTTGTTCGTCGATAAGGTAGGCATCGTAAGCCGTAGCAAGCATAAAAGGCGAGCGTTTTGTTCTGTCGAAAAAAATCTTTGACTCGATAGGCGAGCCCAAGTTTCCAATCCATGAATTGGCTATTGAGTAGTTGTCCACAGGGGTGTTGTCCTGAAAGCTGGTAACGACGGTATCCACGCCGCAGGTGTCTGCCACACCGAGCCGCGAATCTATCAGCCAACTCTTGACGCTTATGGGTAGCTGCATAGGCACAGTGGACTCAATGCCGCCACTACTCTGCACCTGAGGCATAGACCTGCTCGGCTGCTGAGCAAACGCCACAGAAGCCCACAACACAACGACCAAAAAACCTAATAATTTTTTCACAGCCGCAAAATTACTATTTTTTGTTGAAATAATGGTGGAAATAAATCTTTTTAGCACTAAACAAAACCAAAGGAGCGAAAAGTTATCTTTCTCGCCCCTTTGGTGTCTTTTCTTATCTTGATCTATAGCGTAGCCACTCCGTTTACGAGCACCTGCTTGCCTGCTGGCAGATCGCTTAGAATCTCGATGTAGTCGTCGCCAACCTTGCCCACCTCTACCTCGATTCTACGTAGGAAGTACTTATCGCCCTCTTGCTTTTCGAGCAGAAAGATAAAGTAGTTGTCCTCCTCTTTCTGGAAAGCATCTACAGGTAAGGCTTTTGCCTCTATGTTATCGACTATTATCTTTGCCTCGGCGTAGCTCTGGTTTACCAGCTTGCTACGGTCTGCATTGTCTATTCTGGCTATGCAGTCGATAGCTCGGGTCTCTGGATTGATGGCTTTGCCTACGGTAATCAGCGTTGCTTCGGCGCTTTGCGACCAGCTTCCGCAGACATTGAACCGCACCTTCTGCCCCACTTTCAGCCTCCTGAGGTTGGTCTCGAAAACCGATAGCTGCAGCTGCAGGCTATTCACATTTACCACCTCCGCCAACTCGTTCTGCACATCTACATACTGCCCGATAACCGCATCTGTTCGTGTGATGTAGCCACTGATAGGTGCCGCTACGGGGAACGAGGTCTGCATCTCGCCGCTCTCTATCCTCGAAGGGTTTATCTTTAGTGCCCTAACACGCGCTTTCAGAGCGTTGTAGCTTGCAAGCGAAGCGTGGTAGATACTCTCCGAGGCGGTAAACTCTTTTTCTGACCCAATTTTCTCGGCACGCAAGGCTTTTGCCCGCTCGTAGTCGAGCTTGGCTTTTTGGTAAGTGGCTGCTGCTTCGGCAAACTGCTGCTGTAGCTCGAGAAACTCACTGCCCGAGATGTTGCAAATTACCTGCCCTTGACGGACAAAGTCTCCGATTTTTACTCGAATACTCTCCACCGTTCCGCTGATTGGCGAAC
>CAYFSY010000149.1:0-4329 GCA_964345905.1 uncultured Paludibacteraceae bacterium
GCGAGCTTGGCAAAGGCTCAAGGTTCAATATCGAGCTGAACGTGGAGCGAACTATCAACGAGGGTGTCCGCGACCTGATTCGCACTGCCGACAGGAACACTCTGGAGTTTATCGAGGACTTTATCACAAACCAGATAGAGAGCGACAAGAGCTGGAACGTCAGGGTAAACCTCGAGGAGCTCGGACGACAGATTTACAACGAGTTTTACCAAAAGCGTAGCGGGGAGCTAACCGCAAGGGTAAAGGCAAACCCAACCCTGTTTGACGAAAAGATAAAGGAGTACAACAAGATTGTAACCACCTATGAGAGAGGGCTTATACAGAAAGTCAAAGAGTTTTTCGCAGAGATAGAGAAGCGAGGCATTGAGCAGGAGGATTTTGCAGGCAGGTCGAGAGCCTACGTGCCGGGCTATTACCGCAAACTACAGAATGGTAATTTCACTTTTACAGACGGGCTTGTAAATGTTCAGAGAGCCATTGCGGACTCAAGCAAACTTTTTCCTGGACGGAGAGATGCGGAAGCATCGGCTTTTTTCCACCAGCACCTAACTGACACAGAGGAGTTTAGGCAAAAGGGTATGAAGGAGTACAACTCTGCCTACCTCTGCCTCAAGAACATCTATTCGCTGAAGCTTCTGAGCGATATTTCGCAAAAAATAGAGGAGCGGAGCCTGCAGAGCAACCGATTTATGCTATCGGACACACAGCAGGTGCTCAACTCGATGATAGACGAGGAGCTCGATGCACAGTTTATCTACGAAAAAATCGGGGCGAGTGTGGATAGCGTGATGATTGACGAGTTCCAAGACACGTCACGCCTGCAGTGGGAAAACTTCCGCGCCATGCTCAGCAACATCGGCTACGGCTTGCTCGTGGGGGACGTAAAGCAGAGCATCTACCGCTGGCGAAACGGCGATTGGCGTATCCTAAACAACATCGAGGGCGACCAGAGGCTCATGCCTACGGTGGAGACCTTGGGCACAAACTACCGCAGTTCGCACCACGTGGTGGAGTTCAATAACGATATTTTCCCCGCAATGGCAAGCAGGCTTGCTGGTAGAATCGAGGGGAAGTTAAAGGAGTCGGATAAAAAGTTGGAGCGAAACCCCTTCCAGACCGCCTATTCCCCCGAAGCCGTGCAGCAAAAACCAAAGCAGACCGACCTCTACGGCTATGTGGAGGTGCAGTTTATCGACGACACTACCGCTACCGACAACGACTCAGACGACGAAACCACAGAGCCAAAGAGCAATTTAGATGCTCTGATAGACGTTCTCAAGCGACTTCACGCGAGACACTATCCAGCTGAGAAAATCGCCATTCTCTGCCGCAAAAACGACGAGATTCAGCGGGTGGCAAGGGCTATCAGGAACGGCTTGGAGGGCGAGGAGTATGCGGATTATCTGGATTTAGTCTCGGCAGAAGCCTTTATGCTTGGCTTGTCGGAGGTGCTAAAGAGCCTTATGGCTTGCTTCAGGCTGATAGCCAACCCCAGCGACTCGATTGCTCTGCGTGAGCTCGAGGAGATGCAGCGAGCGGAGCTTACTGCTTGGTTTACAGAGGGAAAGCTCGAGGAGCTGCGGGGTAAAACGCTTTACCAAACAGCCGTAGAGATACTAAAAGTTGCCAACCAGGAGGAGCTACAGAGCCAGTCGGGCTATATCTTTGCTTTTCTGGAAAATCTGCTGAAGTTCCAGACCGAAAAGAGTCCGAGCCTCTCGCAGTTCATCGCCTATTGGGAGGAGGAGCTGGCTTTTGCCACCGTCATGGGCGACTCTAAGGGCATCCGCATGATGACCACCCACAAGTCTAAAGGCTTGGAGTTTGGCACGGTAATCCTGCCGTTTGCCACAAGCCAGATGGACGACGTCAGTCGAAACACTGTCTGGTGTGAGGCGAAGGAGGCACCTTTCGACCTGCCGATTTTCCCAATCAATGCAAATAGCAGCATGAAGGAGTCGCACTACTCGCAGGAGTATATCGAGGAGATTGTAATGCAGACGATGGACGAGCTGAACGTCTTTTACGTCGCCTGCACAAGGGCGAAAAACAACCTATTCATCATATCAAAAATGCCAAGCAAGAACTCTTTAGATGAAAGTAAGAACGAAAAATCGTCAATTCGCCTTGAGGAGCTACTTTTTGTAGCACTTGGGGGGCGGATAGAGAGCAAGGAGCAGCAGACGTTCACGCGTGGCGAGTTTGTGGATTACAAGGAGGAGACAAGCAGTGCGAAAACAGATAACCCATTTGCCAAAGGGTTTGAGCGGGAGAGCCTCGCTTGCGATTTTGGGCTAAACACCTCGAAGGAGATTTTCGGCAGGTTCCGCCAGTCTAACGACTCGTATAGGTTCGTTTTCTCTGACGACGACGAGGCGGATATAGAGACCGCCTACAACGAGTTTCTACGCGAAGGAAACCTTATGCACGATATATTTTCGTCGATTGCCACTCGTGGCGATGCCGAGAGGGCAGTGCAGCGCGGTGTGGCAAAGGGCGTGATTCCTTTAGCCAAGCAGCAGGAGTATCTGGACAAAACCAACGGCTATTTAGACCAGCTCGAGGGCAGCTACGACTGGTTTTCGGGTAGGTATAGGCTTTTGGCGGAGCGTACAATCCTCTCGAGTGGCGAGAGAGACTACCGTCCAGACCGCGTGATGATAGACCGGGAGGGTAGCGGCAAAGCCATTGTGGTGGACTATAAGTTTGGCAACAAGTCAGACAGCTACAACCGCCAAGTCCGTAACTACGTCAGCCTACTGCAAGATATGGGCTACGAGGCGGAGGGTTACCTCTGGTATGCAGGCTTAGGCGAGGTTGAGCAGGTGTAGTGATATTGTTTTTCAAAAAATAGAGGATAAAAAAGCAGATATGAGACCCAATTCCCCAGTGAAGTTTGTGCCAAAGATTGGCGAGAGGCGTGCAGGAATCCTGCATGCCGAGCTTGGCATAGACACGGTGGAGGATTTGCTGCTACACGTGCCCTATCGCTACATCGATGTCAGGCGGTTCTATCGCATATCGGAACTTTCGGACGGCATGCCACACGTGCAGATACTCGGGCGGATAGAGGGATTCGAGCAGAAGGGAGCGGGCAGAGGCAGAAGGCTTGTGGCCTACTTTACCGACGGGGAGCGGAGGATGGAGCTTGTGTGGTTTGCAGGCGAAAAGTTTGTATTGCAACGCTACCAAGTGGGCGTAGACTACGTGGTATTTGGCAAGCCAAAGCAGTATGGCAGGATGCTCTCTATCTCGCACCCAGAGATAGAGCCGTATCAGGGCGAAAACGAGCGTGCAGATATTGGCTTCAAAACCCTCTACAACACCACCGAAGCCATGAAAAACAACTACCTCTCGTCGCCTGTCCTGCGCGATATTATCCAAAACCTACTGCTAAACACCGAATTGGAGATTCCAGAGACTTTGCCGAAATATCTGATAAGGAAATATAAACTTATCAGCCGCAAAGAGGCTTTGTGGAATATCCACATGCCGAGGAATCAGGAGCTGCTCTCGGCTGCCACCCGCAGGCTAAAGTTCGAGGAGCTATTTTACATACAGGTAAGCCTACTGCAGCAGTCGCTTCGCCAACACTCTGAGTCCGAAGGGTTTGTGATGAACAAGGTTGGCAAGCTATTCAACAAATTCTACAAAAAAGAGCTGCCTTTTAGCCTTACCAACGCACAGAAGCGTGTGGTAAAAGAGATTTACGCAGACCTCAGAAGCGGCAGGCAGATGAACCGACTACTACAGGGCGACGTCGGCAGCGGCAAGACCGTGGTGGCACTGCTCGCTTGCCTCTTGGCGATGGATAGCGGATACCAAGCCTGCATCATGGCACCCACCGAGATACTCGCCATGCAGCACTTTAGCACCATAAGCAAGCTCACGCAAAACCTCGGCATAAGAGTCGAACTGCTGATTGGCTCTACCAAAAAAAAGGAGCGTGAGGGGATACACGCCGCTCTGGAGGAGGGGTCGCTGGGGATACTCGTAGGCACCCATGCGTTGATAGAGGACAAGGTAAAGTTCCACAACCTCGGGCTTGTCTGCATCGACGAGCAGCACAGATTCGGTGTGGCACAGCGGGCGAAGCTCTGGACAAAAAACTTCCAGCCACCGCATATCCTCGTGATGACCGCCACCCCTATACCACGCACCTTAGCAATGACCGTTTACGGCAACCTCGATGTCTCTGTAATCGACGAGCTGCCACCCGGCAGAAAGCCTATCAAGACCTTCCACTACTACGACAACAAGCGTGCCGACCTCATCCGATTCCTTCGCCACGAGATAGGCGAGGGTAGGCAGGTCGATGTGGTCTATCCC
>CAYFSY010000150.1:0-4313 GCA_964345905.1 uncultured Paludibacteraceae bacterium
CAAAAGGAGGGCGAGTTCCCATCGTATCACTTGGCGGATATGGATTTTTTTCTAAAATGCGGGAGAAAACCGCTCGTAATCAACGCTGCAAGGGGTGGGGTAGTGTGCGAAAAGTCTATCCAAGAGGCTTACTGCAGGGGGCTGGTAGCGGGCTTTGCTGTGGATTGTTGGGAGGGCGAGCCAAAAATCTGGGCGGAGCTTTTGGAGTGGGCGTTCGTTACGACGCCTCACATTGCGGGCTATTCCGCTGATAGCAAGGCAAATGGCTCTGTGATGTGTGCCGAGGCTGTCTGTGACTTTTTCGGCTTTCAGCCAAGTAAAGAGCTTTCGCCGCTTTCGCCAAAAAGAATTTTTGAGGCAAAAGACTCGGCGGAGGTTGCTCGGATACTACTTGAGACATACGACGTAGAGCGGGATTCAGACATGTTGCGAAAGGCACCGCATAAGTTTGAGGAGCAGCGAAACAGCTACCACAAACTACACGACAGGCGAGAGGTGGAGATTTATTTGAAACAAACTAACTAAAAATAGGCGATGACGGAGAGGTTTCTAAATTATATCTGGTTCAAAAGGCTTTTCTACGAGGAGCAGCGGTGCGTGGACGGCGAGCGTGTGGAGGTCATCGACCTCGGGCAGCCAAACACCGATGCCGGCGCTGACGTTTTCAACGCAAAGGTCAGGATTGGCGACACGCTCTGGGCGGGCAATGTGGAGTTCCATAGGCGAGCGAGCGACTGGCTGCTACACCGCCACGAGCAAGACAAGGCTTACGACTCGGTAATCCTGCACGTAGTCCTCGAGAGCGACTGCCGCATCAGGCGGTACGACGGCACGCTGGTGCCTCAGCTGGTTCTGCAGTATCCAAAGCGTTTGGAGCAGGATTATCTGGAGCAGGTGCCTGAGTTCGTCCACTGCATGGGCGAGGATTTAGAGCCGCTTTTGACGAATAAAAAAGAGCTTTTCGAACGCCTGATAAGCGAACGGCTTGAGCAGCGGAAAGAGGCGATTGAGCGGGAGCTGGAGCGTAGCAGTGGCGACTGGGAGGAGGCGTTCTATCGGGCGACGGCTCGTAGCTTTGGCTTTGGCACCAACGCCGATGCCTTCGAGAATCTGGCGAAAAACCTGCCTCAAAAGGTCATCGCCAAGCACAGAGATTCGATATTGCAAGTAGAGGCGATGATGTTTGGCATGGCGGGCTTCCTCGATGGCGAGCCGCAAGACGACTATCACGGCAGCTTGCAGCAGGAGTTCCAGTACCTAAGGCACAAGTTTAACCTAAAGCCTTGCGACAGGTCGCTTTGGAAGTTCCTAAGGCTACGTCCGATGAACTTCCCCACCGTGAGGCTCGCACAGTTTTCTGACCTTGTGTTCCGCTCGTCAAAACTATTTTCTAAAATTCTGGAGCAAAAGAGCTACCGTGAGCTTCTAAAATACTATCAGTCAGAGCCTTCGGAGTATTGGCTGGGGCACTACCAGTTTGGCAAGCCGAGCAAGGAGCGTTCCAAAAAACTTTCTAAAAAAAGCATAGATATAATACTGATAAACAGCGTTGTGCCGTTTCTCTACGCCTACGGCAGCCTGATGAACCTGTCTGAGCTTCAGAGGCGTGCCGAGCGGCTTCTCGAGGAGATTCCCGCAGAGCAGAATTTTATTACCAGAGGATTTGCCGAGATTGGGCTGATAGCCTCGTCTGCAAAGGAGTCTCAGGCTCTGAAAAGACTAAAAAGTGCCTACTGTGAACCGAAAAAGTGTTATCTTTGTAAAAATAAATTTTGGACGAAAATAGGCTAAATGACTGATAATAACGCTAAAAGACTGGCTACAAAGCAGAGGATAATCGATGCGGCGCGTGAGGTATTTGCCACACACAGCAAGGATCCCACCACCATGCAGGATATTGCCGACAAGGCTGGGCTTGGGCGGCGGACTCTCTACTCGCACTTCAACAACAAGGAGGATATCTACGCCGCTGTGGTAGAGGGCGAGCTCAACATTATTGTGGAGAAGCTCGAGGCGGTGGTCAAGCCAAAAATTTCGCCTCGTCATAAGCTCGAACTCTACATATTTACCCGCTTTGACGCAATCAAAGAGGCGGTTTTTCGCAACGGTTCGCTTCAGGCGGAGTATTTTCAGAACGTCATGGAGCTGGAAAAAGTTCGCTTGCCTATCGATATGAAAGAGATTCGGATGCTGAAGCAGATAATAGAGGAGGGGGTCGAGGAGAAGGTGTTCAAAGAGATTTCGCCGCAGTGGGGAGCGATGTTTGCCTTGTATGCTCTGAAAGGCTTCGAGATGCCGTATCTGAACGCACAGGTGGCGGAGCGGATTCGCGAAAAGCGTCATGTGGTAATGGATATTTTGTTAAATGGTTTTTTGAGAGATGATAATGGACAGAAATAAGCTCAACAATATCAGGCGTGAGGTGGTGCTGACACTGGCTTATCCGCTATTTTGGCTGATAATGATTTTGCTTTGGATACTGCCAGATTTTTTACGAAAAAGCATAGATAGATTTGCAGGGAAAATATACTACAATCGCTCTCATAGAGCGAGAGCCGTGGCGCATGAAAATATCCGTAGCGTATATCCTGAACTCTCGGAGCAGGAGGTGGTAGAGATGTCGCAAAAGGTTTTCCACAACATAGTTTCCACGCTGTTTGACTTCTTTAGTTTTGTGATGGTAAAAGACAGAAAGCGTTTTTTCCGCCACGTCAGAGTAGAGGGCGAGGAGCACCTGAAGGAGGCTTACGCAAAGGGCAAGGGAGTCATCTGCCTCATTCCACACATCTCGTCGTGGGAGCTCTCTGCCGTAACCCCACCGATGCTTGGCTACGACACGGTAGCGGCGAGCAAGCCTGTAAAGGGATTTCTGGTGCAACGGACAATGGTGTGGTTTCGCCGTAGGCGCAAGATGAAAAACCTCGACCGACACGGTTCCTACGCACAGCTTGTAGAGAGTCTGAAGGAGGGCAAGTGCCTGATATTGATGATAGACCAAGACACACGCGTCAAAGGGTGCTTTGTGGAGTTTTTCGGGCGGGAGACCTTCACGCCGCTTGGAGCCTCGCGGCTTGTGGCAGACACGGGTGCGGCGGGGGTGCCAATGTCGATGGAGCGTGTAGGGCTGAAACAATACGTGTTCCACATCTATCCCGCTCTGGAGATGCAGCAGACCTCTGACCGTGAGCAGGATTTGGTGGAAAATACCCAACGGCAATCCACGATGATAGAGCAGATAATCCGCAAAAATCCAATTCAGTGGGTCTGGATGCACCGCAGGTGGAAAACCACGCCGCAGAACTACCCACTGCCATACCCAAAGAAAAAAACAGTAGAAAAATGATAGATAAAAACACCCTTACACCCATAGGCGAGACGCTAAAGACTCACGGCATCGCTGGCGAGATACTTTGTAAATTCTCGGTAGATATCGAGACCGACGAGGGGCTGCCTCAGTATCTGCTGATGGAGGATGAGGGGATTGTGGTGCCGATTTTTGTGGAGAGCCTGCGGGGGCGGAACCTCGACTCGATGATACTGAAGCTCGAGGGGATAGACTCTGACCGCACGGCACGTAGGTTCCTGAAAAAAGAGATTCTGACAGACCAAGAGATTGTCTTTGAGGACTTTACATCCGAAGGACAGCTGCAAAGGCTCGTGGGGTTCCGCCTGATAGACGAGCAGTATGGCGACCTGGGCGAACTGACAGGGATCGACACCTCTACGATAAACACACTTTTCGAGGTGGGCGAGAGGCTGATTCCCGCTCACGACGAGTTTATACGGGAGATTGATACGGAAAAGAGGATAATTCGCACCGCTCTGCCGGACGGAATACTCGATATTTGAGGCATTGTTTTATAAGAAAAATTTATTAAAAAAATATGAATAAAATAAACCTGATAGATTGGCAAACTATTGACTACAAGGAGGCTTGGGATAGGCAGGAGGAGCTCTTCAATGCTCAAATAGAGCGGAAAAACCGCGGCGAGCAGACCGAAAACAACCTCATCTATTGCTTCCACCCACACGTTTACACCATCGGCAAGAGCGGCAACGAGCAGAATATGCTCTTCGACGACGGCACTGTGCCTATCTACCGCACCAATCGCGGTGGCGACATCACCTACCACGGACCGGGGCAGATTGTGGGCTACCCGATTTTCGACCTCGAGACTTTGCACGTGGGGCTCAAGGAGTACATCACACGCATCGAGAACGCTATCATAGCCATGCTTGCAGACTACGGCATCACTGCCGACCACTACGCCGAAGGCACGGGCGTCTGGCTTGATGTAGATAATCCCGCAAAG
>CAYFSY010000151.1:0-4241 GCA_964345905.1 uncultured Paludibacteraceae bacterium
CGTATTGATATAATGATGGAGAAGGGTCCTGCAGCGCGTTCTTTGCAGATTGAGATTTCGCCGTTTACGCTCATAGGAGCCACTACACGTAGCGGACTGCTCACATCGCCACTTAGGGCAAGATTTGGCATTAATAGCCACTTCGAGTACTACGACGAAAGCGTACTACAAGGCATTGTGCTCCGCTCTGCAAGCCTGCTCAAGGTGGATTGTACCACAGAGGCGGCAAAAGAGATAGCCATGCGTAGTCGTGGCACCCCACGTATCGCCAACGCTTTGCTACGCCGTGTCAGAGACTTCGCTCAGGTGCGTGGCAATGGAGTGGTAAACCTCGAAATCACGCGTTACTCGCTCGAGGCACTAAACATCGATAAACACGGACTCGACGAGATTGACAACAAGATTCTGCTGACGATAATCGATAAATTTCACGGCGGACCTGTGGGATTAAACACCATTGCTACAGCTTTGGGCGAGGATGCAGGTACCATCGAGGAGGTTTACGAGCCGTTCCTGATAAAGGAAGGGTTTATAAAACGCACACCACGCGGACGTGAAGTGATGCCGCTCGCCTACCAACATCTCGGAAGAATACGCCAAAGCGACCAAGGGGAGCTGTTTTGAGAAATTTTAGATTAATAACAATAAACAAAAGAAGGGATAAACCTAAATGCTTATCCCTTCTTTTGTTATATCACATCATCAATGCTTAAAGTGCCTTACGCCCGTAAACACCATTGATAGACCCTTTTCGTTGGCTTTGTCGATGGAGTCTTGGTCTCTGAGGCTGCCGCCGGGTTGCACTATCGCCGTTACACCCATCTCGGCGGCTAACTCCACGCAGTCGTTGAATGGAAAAAACGCGTCAGAAGCCATAACCAGATTGTGCTTGTAGCCAGCTGCATGAGCCTGCTTCAGAGCAATCTCAGCCGAGTGTATTCGGTTCATCTGTCCCGCTCCTACGCCACGCGTTACTCCGCCACTCACCACGCAGATAGCGTTACTCTTGATGTGTTTTACTATCTTTTGTCCAAAAATCAGGTCTTGCAGCTCGCTGTCGGTTGGCTTTTTGTGCGTTACGCTCATGTCGGTAGTGATAGTTGCATTGTGCCTGTCAGCCTGCTGTAGAAGCAATCCGCCGTTTACAGAGACCATTGTGTTAGCCTCTTTTGTGGCTTGGCTCATGTCCACCTCCAAAAGTCGCAGGTTTTTCTTTTTTGTAAGAATTTCCAAAGCCTCGTCAGTGAACTTAGGAGCGATGATTATCTCCAAGAAAATAGGACTCATCGCCTCAGCAGAAGCCTTATCTACCACTTGGTTTGTGGCAACAATTCCTCCGAAAATGCTGACCGTGTCAGCCTCGTAAGCCTTAGTCCAAGCATCTAATAAGTCGCTGCCAACCGCTGCTCCGCATGGATTCATGTGCTTTACACCAACGCAGAAAGGCACGCTAAATTCACGAACCATCTCAAGTGCCGCATTGGTGTCTTGTATGTTGTTGTAACTAAGCTCCTTGCCATTTAGCTGGCGAGCAAAAGCCAAAGAGTAGGGTACAGGTTTCTCTGCACGATAGAACTTCGCCTCCTGATGAGGATTTTCGCCATAGCGTAGCGTTTGAGCAATTTCGTATTCAAGGAAAAGTTTCTCCGGAAGTCCTGCCTTTTCACGCATAAATGTGGCGATTTTCATGTCATATTCAGCGGTGTGCGTGTAGGCTTCAGCGCTGAGCTTTAGACGTGCTTCTGGCGTTGTGTCGCCGTTTGCCTCTACCTCAGAGAGAATTTTCGAATAATTGTCGGGATTGCACACCACCGTTACCGACTGCCAGTTTTTGGCTGCAGAGCGTAGCATAGATGGTCCGCCGATGTCGATATTCTCAATAGCGTCTTCCATAGTTACTCCTTCGCGGCTGATAGTTTCGGAAAATGGGTATAGGTTTACGCAAACCAAGTCGATAGTTTCAATCCCTTGTGCCTTAATCTCGTTCATGTGGCTTTCGTTTGTGCGTTGAGCCAAAAGTCCTCCGTGAACTTTTGGGTGTAGGGTCTTTACTCGTCCATCGCAAATCTCAGGAAATCCTGTAACTTCACTAATGTTTACCACCTCTATGCCAGAATTTTGCAATAGCTTCATCGTGCCACCTGTGGCTATTATCTGCCAACCAAGTTTGCTCAATCCTTTGGCAAACTCCACTAATCCTCGCTTTTCGCTTACGCTAAATAGTGCTCTTTTCATCTTTTGGAAAAATAAACTTTATTACTCTAAAAATCGATTGCAAAGTTAATAAAAATAGAGTAAATTTTGGGGATAAAAAAAGCAACCGACTAACTCTGTAGCCGATTGCCATCTATAATCATTATGAAACTAAATTATTTTACTTTTGCTCCAGAAGAATATACCTTAGCAAACTTACCTTTGCGTTCAGCTCCAAGCGAGATAAACAACGAGGTTGACTTTGGTAAGCCCTTCAGCGTAATGCTTGTGCTACCTTTGTAGTTATCTTTCGAATACACTTGAACTAATCTGCCGTCGAAAGTATATACATAAAGGTCTTTATCCAAATCCTCTTTAGCGAGAGTAACTACAACATCTCCGTTAGCATCTATGCTTACAGCAAGAGCTCTTGGATTATCTGTTGATGAACCTGCAAGTGTTTTAAGCTCAACTTCGTTAGAGAAGTCTGTCACGTTGTTAGTTTTACCATTTGACGTTTTATCTGTAGCTTGAACCTTGCCATACATTACGCTATTTGCAGGTAGTCCGTCCACAGTTGTAGATAATGTGTTGCCTCCATCTACAAACTTGCGAGAAACTAACATATTTGCTGCAAAAGATACCTCAACATCATCTATAGCGATGTCTGTAATCGAACCTTCGGTATAGATACGTATACGTTTGTATTTCTTGTTGATATCTACTTCCTTGCTAACAGTCTTTTTATCTAATGTAGCGCTAATCTCTTGCAATACTATATTTTCCCACACATTGGCTTCAGTCAAAGCATCTATAAGAAGTTTTCCAGATTGGGTTGTGCTAGCATTTCTAATCCAGAATTTAACTTGGCTTATAGGCTGTGGATAATATGAAGACCATATAGTATCTTTTGTGCTTGTAAATTGTGCAGCAGGTGCAGAAGGTACAGAGAGTGTAGTAGTAGTATGGAAATTGTGATTCCATCCATTATCTAGCATCTTGTCAAAAGTGTCGAATGTCTGTTTTTCGGTAGTAGAACCATTTTTCTGATAAACAGATACGTAGTAGCCTGTAGCATCTTCTACTTTTTGCCAGTTTGCGGTAGCAGAGTTTGCGGTAGTATCTGTAAATTGAGTCATAACAGGAGGAACTACTTTTACTTTCATGATAGACTTTCCTGTCAAAGCTATAGATTTTCTAACACTTGACGCGATATGTTGTGCAATAAATACAGCATTGTGTGTGTTTTGATAAGAAGGTACGGTCGGATTATAAGCAATCTCTACAATTTGATTAATGCTATCATTCTGAACACTATCAATTTCTATATTTGGAGTGATATTGATGCTATTTGCCCAATTTGTATCGCCACTCTTACGCACTTTAAAGTAAGAGGCGTTTGTGCCAGAAAATGAGAGAGAAATGTCTCCGCCAGCAAGTTTGCGTCCAGCGATTGTAAACTGAGTGAAGTCTGGGTTGCCACCAACCTCTGTATAGAAATCCGTTTTTGTTGGATTAACAGTAATATTTGTAGAGTTGATACAATCTTTGAAACAGAATGTTACTGCACCATCAGCCTCTTGTGTAATTCTCTGAAGCTCACCAGCATATAGACTGCCATCTGATTTTTTAGGCGAAAATGTAGTTATATTATTTGTTCCTGGGTATGTGTCTCCTGTGTAAGAGTAAGGTGTTCCGTCTGCCTCAATTACATCTACCCTTAAGTTGCTAGGGTCATTGTTTGGTCTGTTTTCAGCCCAAGCAAGAGGATCGTAATTGATTTTAGTAATCAGAAGTCCTTGACCCAATGCTCCAGCTGGAGTATAGTCATATCTGCTGGCAACAGAATCCCAGCCAACAGGTTGTCTGTTCTCAATTGTATAATAATATCTTGGATTTGGATTGTCCCCGTCAAGGTTGTGTACGTCATTTGGAGGAGATATTATGTAAGCATTACTAGATGTTTGTATTGGATCTAAAATCCTTTCTCCAGGCTGATCCAAAACGGTTGGGGTCAACTAGCCTAAATAGATTCTGCTATATGCTGC
>CAYFSY010000152.1:0-4081 GCA_964345905.1 uncultured Paludibacteraceae bacterium
CAATGTATCTTCGCCAAGCACACACTTGCAGTTCCTGCTTCCATCACGCAAAAGCACTATCATCAGCGCGGGCGAAACCGTGGAGCTGGAGGTAAGAATTGATGCCAAAGGTATGGAGTTTGGCAGGTATAGTGTCCCTTGCCAAGTGGTAAGCAACGATCCCCTGCAGTCTATCACAAAGTTTGATGTGGAGTTTTACGTTGTAGAGTAAAAAAAGACTTATTGCATATTGCGTTTTCTGCAATATTGTAAAAAATCACACTATCAATGAGTTACGATTTATATTTTTACAAGAAAAAAACTGATACAATAACAGAAAAAGATGTTGTTGAATATTTGAACGAAAATTTTCCATTAAATGACAGCGAAATCGAAACTCAATGGAGTTATAATAATGAAGATACTGGGGTCTATTTCAGTATTGACTTGAATGAACCCGAAACTGATGAAGAGGAAATTGAAATATTTGATAACTTTTCAGATTTTAAATATCTCAACTTTAACTTTACAATAAATTTTATTCGTCCAAACTTCTTTGCTTATGAATCCTTTCCTATCTTGGAGAAAATAATCGAAGATTTAGGGTTATATATTCTTAACCCACAAGATGAATTAAATGCAGACACACCTCAAAAATTTGAGAAAGGATATTTTGAAAAGCAGTGGCTTAAACAGAATGAAAACATCATAAAATCAAATTTTGAAACTTTTCAAACAGAGTATTTCCCTTTAGAAAAATCAGATTATTTGTGGAAATTTCAATATAATAGAGAAAAAATTCAAGAAAATTTAACGGAAGAAGATATTTTCGTAGCAGGATATTTTATAATTAAGAAAAAATCTGACAATAAAATTTACACATTTTGTGTGTGGCCAGAACACATTCCAGTGATTTTTCCTCCTGTTGACTACGTCATAATACAGAAAAAGTACAGAAAAGCATCCAGAACTATTGAAGAGAGTGGATTTGTTTCTTTCAAAATAATTGAATCTGTACTTGGACAATATTTAGAGGATTTTCCATGTGAAATTCCTAATCTAAAAGTTTTAAAACCACATAATGCTCAAAAAATAGAAAAGGAGTTCAACGCTTTAGAAATGAAAAAAGAGATACAAGACTTCGGAAATCTTATCTCTTTTGACAGTTTTGTGAATTTTAAGCCTAATTAATCATAAGACAAAAGCCGTATTCATTTAGGCTCTTCTTCATATATCTATTATCAGTATTGCACAAAATTTGTCCTCATTTTCGTTGGTTGAAATAACACTTTCTCCGTCACGCAATTTATAAAAACTTAGTCTGTCGCTAATAAAATACTCATCGCGTTCTTCGTCAAGATTGTTTTGTTCAGCCCAAAGTCGCCCGAGTTCAGGCGTCTGGAATGAATACCAAAACCGAATACCTTTAATTTTTTCTTTTTGAAATTTGCTTGCAAGTAAAGTCAATCTTTTTATCCCAAGCATAAAGGCTTTTTTGTTGTCGGCAGGTTCTACATACCAGCTCACATGAAAATGGTTTTCGCTATCTTCAATTATGGATTTATTTTCCCAGTCCTGCGTTGCCTCGTAAAGCCTGTCAAATGATTTTAAAGTAACACCAAGGTCAGTTACTAATATTTTGTCAGCAAGAATTTCTTGAACTTCTTCTGGCAAGTCCACCGAAAACGAAAAATCCTCTGGCAGATTGTATTCTGTCAAAAGTTGCTTAAATGTTTCATTGTATGCTATCGTCATAGGCTTACCCATAAGCTCTTAATTTTTTATTTTATCTTGTCGGTAATGCGTTTTGCCTCCTCGAATATCTTTTGAGCCTCTTTTGCATTCTTTGAACTATGAAATTCAGATGAGTATTTGTAATACTCGTCTATTACCTCAGAGAAGCGCTCGTTGTAACGCTCCGAGACAGAGTTTTTTGCCTCTGTATATTTCGATTTCAGTATCAGAAAAGCAAACTCCTCGCGGTACTGATTCTCAGGATAATCCTTCAGAGCATTCTCTGCCACCACTATTGCCGAGCGGTAGTTGTTGCCCATAAATAGCCCAAGATTGTAGTACATCTTTGCCTCCAAAAGGCTCTTGTAGGCGAGCTTATTTCTGAGTTCATCGATGTATTTGTATGCCTGCTCTACTCTGTCGCCACTTGGATAAATCGCTATATACTCCTCGAAGTAGCGTATGGCAAGGCGTGTATCGCTTTGGTCGAGACGAGCCTCTGGTGATTCTAGATAGTGGCAGTATGCAACCTTATACTTAGCGTCCTCTGCAAAATCGCCTTTAGGGTAAGACCTTACATATTCAGAGTAAAACATTTCAGCTGCATAATAATCCTCTTGGTTCAGGAACGACTCCGCCAGCAAGTAGATTGCCTGCTCCATCTTTTTGCCAGAGAAAGAGTTCTTGCTGACTATATCGCCCAAAAGTGTAACAGACCTCGAATATTTTTTCTCTAAAAAATATATCTTGCCATACTTTAGCTTGTCATCGTCGGTGCCGCTCTTCAGCAACGTATTATACGTTCCGCACGACGAAAGCAATACCAGAGACAAAACAAGGATAGAAATTAATTTTCGCATTTTTTTTTCCTAAAAACTAGTTAGAAATCTTTTATCATCTCGTTGACCTCGTCATTTATCATCTTAGCGAAGTCGTCCACAGACATTTTACCTCTATCGCCCTCTCCCTGACGGCGAACCGACACTGTGCCGCTCTCTGCCTCCTCTGCTCCAACTATAAGCAGATAAGGAATGTGTTTGAGCTCGTTGTCGCGGATTTTTCTACCAATCTTCTCGTCTCTGAAGTCGCCGATAACGCGTAGGTCGAGCAGATTTAGGCGTGAAGCCACCTGCTGAGCGTAGTCGTTGAACTTCTCTGAAATTGGCAGAACCACAGCCTGCTCAGGTGTGAGCCAAAGCGGGAATTTGCCCGCAGTATGCTCTATCAGAACCGCCACAAATCGCTCCATTGAGCCAAACGGTGCACGGTGTATCATCACAGGACGGTGCTTTTGGTTGTCTGCACCAGTGTACTCCAAGCCAAAACGCTCTGGTAGGTTGTAGTCCACCTGAATGGTGCCGAGCTGCCAACGTCTGCCGAGTGCATCTTTTACCATAAAGTCGAGCTTTGGTCCGTAGAATGCAGCCTCGCCATACTCCACAACAGCCTTCAGACCTGTCTCCTCGCATGCCTCTACGATAGCTTGCTCTGCCTTCTCCCAATTCTCTTCCGAGCCGATATATTTTTCGCGGTTTACCTTGTCGCGAAGCGATATTTGTGCCTCAAAGTTTTCAAAATCCAAGGCTTTGAATATTATCAAAATAATCTCCATAACCTTGATAAACTCATCTTTTATCTGGTCTGGACGGCAGAATAGGTGAGCGTCATCTTGGGTAAAACAACGTACGCGGGTAAGTCCGTGCAACTCGCCACTCTGCTCGTAGCGATAGACTGTGCCAAACTCAGCCAAACGCAAAGGCAAATCCTTGTAACTGCGTGGCACCGTCTTGTAAATCTCGCAATGGTGCGGACAGTTCATTGGTTTGAGCAGATACTCCTCGCCCTCCTCAGGTGTGGTAATCGGACGGAAAGAGTCTTGTCCGTACTTCTCCCAGTGACCTGAAGTTACATAGAGCTGTTTTGCTCCTATATTTGGTGTGATAACTTGCTGATAACCATAGCGTTTCTGCAATCCTTTTAGGAATGTTTCGAGCCGTAGACGTAGGTCTGTTCCCTTTGGCAACCATAGAGGCAAGCCTTTGCCAACCATCTCTGAGAACGCAAATAGCTCCATCTCTTTACCAATCTTGCGGTGGTCACGCTTTTTAGCCTCTTCGAGCATCACAAGATACTCATCTAAAAGTTTCTTTTTAGGGAAAGATATACCATAAATACGAGTTAGTTGCTGACGTTTCTCATCTCCACGCCAGTAAGCACCCGCTACCGAAAGCAACTTGATAGCTTTGATGTCTGCAGTGTTTGTCAAGTGTGGACCTCTACAAAGGTCTGTGAAATTGCCTTGTGTGTAGGTGGTAATAGTGCCATCTTCCAACTCCGAAATCAACTCTGTCTTCAGACTCTCGCCTCT
>CAYFSY010000153.1:0-4073 GCA_964345905.1 uncultured Paludibacteraceae bacterium
GATACAAAATAACTTACAAAGATAATTCTTTTCTAAAGTTATCTTGAACCAAAAATAGTGTAAAAGCTCTTTTTTTAGTAAAAATAAAGATAAGTTTTGTAACTTTGCCTACTAGGATTAATGAGATAAGAAAAAGTTTTAGATAATATGGTTATAAATATATTTATTGGGTTCCTGCTTGGCGGTCTGATTGCGTTGGTGGTGTATGTTTTTGCAAATAAAAACCAGAAAATAATTTTGCAGGAAAACCTATCGCTGAAAGATGAGAACTCTCGCCTTCAGCAAGATATAAGTCAAAGGCAAGAGAGCCTTATGCAGGCTGCTGTAGAGCGAGAAAGGCTCGAGGCAGAGTTGCGCCAATCTGCAGAGAGTTTGGCTTTGCAGAAAAACGAGTTGGCAGAGATGAAGCAGGACTTGAACAAAGAGTTCCAGCTTTTGGCAAACAAGATTTTTGAGGAAAAGACCCAAAAATTTTCGCAGATAAACGAGGAAAAAATCTCTACAATCCTCAATCCGCTTAAAGAAAATATCTCTAAGTTTGAGAAAAAGGTGGAGGATGCCTACGCCCAAGAGACACGCGAAAAAGCCTCACTCAGAGAGCAAATCCGCCAAATCACAGAGATTAACCGCCAGATGAGCGATGACGCTCAGAGGCTTACGATGGCACTGAAAGGCGATAAAAAACTGCAAGGAAATTGGGGTGAGATGCAGCTCGAACAGTTGCTACAATATGCAGGCTTGCAGGAGGGAACGCACGACTCTAAACAGTCGTCTATCCTGAGCGAGAGCGGAGAGCGGCAAATCCCCGACTATATTGTCCACATGCCCGAATCGAAGCACTACATCATCGACAGTAAAGTATCGCTTGTCAGCTACGAGAGATATTTCTCGGCAGACGGCGACGACGAGGCTCAGGCAGCAGCTCTAAAAGATTTGATACGCGACCTGAAGAACCATATTGATACCCTGAGCCGTAAGAGCTACCAAAACCTTATCGCCTCATCGCCGGACTTTGTCTTTATGTTCGTTGTTCTGGAACCCGCTCTGATACTCGCCATGAAGTCAGATTCACAACTATTCAACTACGCATTTCAGAAAAACATAATCCTTGTATCGACCTCGACGCTACTCGCTACGCTCAGAACGGTCTCGTTTGTCTGGACACAGGAAAATCAGCGACAGAACGTACTCGAGATAGCCAAACTCGGCGGCGATATGTACGATAAGTTCGTGCTCTTTTCGGAAAACATGATAAAGGTTGGCAACCAGATAAACAGCGCCAAAGAGACCTACCAAGCCGCTATGGGACAGCTTACCAAGACGAACACAGACGGCTCGTATCACGGCTCTACAATCATCGGAATGGCAGAGCGAATGCGTAAACTCGGTGCGAGTGCCAAAAAGCAGATGCCCGCCAATCTGCTAAATCGTGCCCTGGAGGAGGAGGGTAGAGATGAAGTTAATTGACGAAATTCTGCAATATCGGAGCGTTTCGATTGTGGGACTGGAGAAAAACACAGGCAAAACCGAGACCCTCAACTTCATCCTACGAAACCTTGCGGATACGCCAAAGTGCGTAGCCATCACCTCTATCGGCATCGACGGCGAGACTACAGACGTGGTAACCCGCACACCTAAGCCAGAGATAACGGTCTTTCCTCGTATGCTCTTTACTACAGCCGAAAAGCTCTTTCTGCAGAAACGCTTCCCCGCCGAAATCCTCGACCTCTCAGACAAAGAGACCATATTTGGCAGGCTGGTGACGGCTCGTGCCATAACACAAGGTAGAGTGCTGCTCTCTGGTGCGGCAGACACATTTAGCCTGCGAAAGATAATTGAGCGAAATAGTGAGCTTGGTGCAGACCTGACCATAGTAGATGGCGCTCTCTCGAGGCTGAGCCTCGCCTCGCCTGCCACCACCGATGCAATGGTGTTGGCGACAGGTGCTGCCCTCTCGTCGAACATAGACACGCTTGTGCGCAAGACCAAGTTTATCTGCCAAATGATTGGACTTGATGAGTTTCAGGAGGCTAACATCGAGGTAGACGAGCTGCAAAACGGAGTCTATTTCCTTAAAAATGGCGAGCTGCACTCTCTCGGACTCAACTCTGCCTTGGCTATCTCTACGATTGACAAAGACCAACTCGCAAGCCTCAAAGAGAGCCGAAGGATTTTCATCATCGGCATTCTATCTGATAAAATCTTGGAGTTTCTGATAGAGCGGAAGTTGGCGAAAAATACCATATTGGTTGTAAAAGACTTCTCTACGATTTTTATCACAAGCATGGTTTACAATATGTTCTGCAAACTCGGCGGAAAGATAAAGGTGCTAAAGCGTACCAACCTCATCGCCATTACCGTAAACCCAACCTCTCCCACAGGCATTGTACTAAACTCCGAGCTACTACAGGCACGCCTCGCCGAAGCTACAGGCGTAGAGGTCTTTGATGTGAAAAAGGTGTGATTGGTAGTTGTTAACGCTCACTTTGTCGCGTGGGTGCCACGACACTTTAGTAATGCCGTTCGGCAGTCGTATGGCAAACGGCAAAAACTCCGTTTCTTTTACTATTCAGATAGCAGATTTAACGTTTGATAGCATAAGATAACTCACCAGCAAAAACACAGGAAAGAAGTTATTCTCTTAAATTCAGTCGTTTGAATGGGATTTTGATGGTTTTACCCGTTGTATCATCATATGCTTTAATATACATTTTTTTCAAATTAAGGCTATTTGTAATAACGCTATAAGATTCTCCTTCATCGTTGTATCGGTCTGAAATAAATACATTATTTACATTATTAGCATCAACCAATAATAGATAATCAAATACGACAATAGCCTCAGACCAATATAGTATATAATACGAGTTAAAGCATTCTATCAGATACAATCCTTCACCTTCCCAGCTTGTTGTGTATATTATAGTTGTATCATACCATAAAAACAGGTTAAAATTTGTATCCAACGTAAGTTTAAACGGCATTTCATTGCTTTCGAATACGTTATTTATACTATCCAAAGAGGCTTCTGCCCCGAAAACTATCGTCTGAGGCTGTTGAGCTTGCCCCACTATGCAACATACAGATATAACTGCTCCGCACAGAAACTTTCTAAAAAAATTGCACATGTCTTAATAATTTTAGTTCAAGATAACTTTAGAGGATTTTCCCTCAAAACTTTCAGCAAAGGTAAGAAAATTTTTATTACTTTCTGATAAAACTCAAAGTTTTTTTGCATTTGCTTGAATTTAAGTTCATTATGCTTGTTGTTACCTAAAATTTCTACATTGCTATATTGCTAAATTCCAAAAAACAAAGAGCCGCCTTGTTCTCACAAGACAGCCCCCAATCATGAAAAGTTTTAACTATTTTTTCTATTTAGCATAACTTACCGAACGAGTCTCACGGATTACCGTGATTTTGATTTGTCCGGGGTAAGTCATGGTATCTTGAATCTGTTTCGAGATGTCAAACGACAGCTTTTCGATAGCCGAATCGTCCACCTTGTCGGCACCCACTATCACGCGTAGCTCTCTACCTGCCTGAATAGCGTATGTCTTCACTACACCCTCGTAGCTCATAGCCAATGTTTCGAGGTCGTTCAGACGCTTGATATATGCCTCGATAATCTCGCGTCTTGCTCCCGGTCTTGCTCCTGAGATAGCATCGCAGACCTGAACTATTGGTGCGAGTAGCGTAGTCATCTCTACCTCGTCGTGGTGCGAACCGATAGCGTTGCACACATCTGGTTTCTCCTTGCATTTTTCAGCCAAATTCATGCCATAAACTGCGTGTGGTAGCTCAGGCTGTTCGTCTGGCACCTTGCCTATATCGTGCAAGAGACCCGCGCGTTTTGCGAGCTGTGGGTTTAGCCCAAGCTCAGCAGCCATAGTGGCACACAGGTTGGCAACCTCGCGTGAGTGTTGCAGTAGGTTCTGTCCGTAAGACGAGCGGTATTTCATCTTACCCACAAGTCTGATTAAATCTGGGTGTAAGCCATGTATTCCAAGGTCGATAGCAGTCTTTTTACCAACCTCTACTATCTCCTCCTCTATCTGCTTGCGAGTCTTTGC
>CAYFSY010000154.1:0-4054 GCA_964345905.1 uncultured Paludibacteraceae bacterium
AAACTGTCCTACAACACCAAACATCCAGTAGCGACGGTTGATAGGTGTCTCAAAAACACGTTTCTCGTAGTTTGGGTCTTTCTTATCCCAAAATTTAGGATACCAGCCGTTATCTCCCCAGCTAAAACCACCTGCAACACCAAATCCGTAATACACCCCAAACGCTGGGTTGTTTGTAGGACTATACCAGTTGTATGTAATTGTTCCCTGCAAGCCTTGGAAGTAAAACGAACCAAGGTCAATTTGAAGCATGTTATCTCCACCTTTTACAAATTGTTGATAAGAGAGCTCTTGGTTTCCACCGAGACGCAGACCAATAGCTTTAGGCTGTGCAACGGCTAACGATACAAACGCTATGCTTAAAAAAGCTAAAAAACTTAATCTTTTCATACTTTACTTTTTCTTATTTACATTTTGATTAAAAAGGGTGCAAAGTTACTATTTTTTCTGAACTCTGCAACCTGATTTTATTTTTCGATAGCAGCAATGCCCGGAAGTTCCTTGCCCTCAATAGCCTCAAGCAACGCTCCACCGCCTGTAGATACATAGCTTACCTGCTCGGCAAAGCCAAACTTATTGATGCAAGCCACAGAGTCGCCACCGCCCACAAGTGAGTAGGCACCTTGCTTTGTTGCCTCTACGATAGCCTCTGCAATTGCAAACGAGCCATGAGCGAAATTTTCCATCTCGAACACTCCCGCAGGACCGTTCCAAAGGATAGTTTTAGAGTTTTTGATAACATCAGCGAAAAGCTTCTCTGTCTTTGTACCAATATCCATACCCATCCAACCATCTGGTATTGAGCCTGTCTCCACGATTTGAGTATTTGCCTCGTTGTCGAACTTATCGGCGATTTTAGAGTCTACCGCTAACACAAGATTTACACCCTTTTCCTTAGCCTCTGCGATGAGTTCGAGAGCAAGGTCAAGCTTGTCGTCCTCTACAATCGAGTTGCCGATTTTGCCCCCGCGAGCCTTGTCAAAAGTGTAGGTCATGCCACCCGCAATAATTAGGTTATCCACCTTATTCATCAGGTTTTTGATGATTTCAATCTTAGAGCTAACCTTCGAGCCTCCCATAATAGCGGTAAATGGACACTGAGGGTTCTGCATCACGCTTTTCACAGCGTTTACCTCTTTCTCCATCAGAAGTCCGTACATTTTGTTTTCTCTAGAAAAACTATCAGCAATAATTGCAGTAGAGGCGTGTGCTCTATGAGCTGTGCCAAAAGCGTCGTTCACGTAGCAGTCGGCATAAGATGCAAGCTTTTGAGCAAACTTCTTCTGAGCCTCTTTCATCTCTTTTTTAGCCTTTGCCTTATCATCATCGCTGATGTTTTCAGGCAAGTTGCGTGGTTTGCCCTCCTCCTCTGCATAGAAGCGTAGGTTTTCGAGCAAAATAGCCTCGCCGTCTTTCAGAGTAGCAACTTCAGAGTCCGCATTGCCACAATCTTTGGCAAATTTCACAGCAACACCAAGCTGGCGAGAAACCTCTGGCAAAATCTGCTCCAGAGAGTACTGTGGGTCTGGGTTTTGTGTCGGACGACCAAGGTGCGAGGCGATGATAAGCCTGCCACCATCTGATAGGATTTTTTTCAACGTTGGCAAAGCACCGCGAATACGAGTATCGTCTGTGATTTTACCATTTTCGAGTGGTACGTTAAAGTCAACTCTGACAAAAACTTTTTTTCCTTTAAACTGATAATCTTTGAAATTCATAACTATGTATATATTAATTAATTATTTGCTAATCTTTTTCTTTGGTAGTTTTAGTCTTCCTGTATTAACTGGCCTAAGCACAGTATCCGAGCGTGGAGCATCCCCTTGTACGCTCTCCGATACCCCTTCTAATATAGGAGTTTTTTTGAAACCACCAATTTTCTGAAAATCAATCCCTTGCGAGCCACCACTTATCATCGGATACTTTTCAGAATTATATATGCGTTGCAGGCTCACATTATCAATCCTAATATTGCTAACCTTTTCGTCTGACAAAAATAGGTTGACATAAATCTTAGAAGCTCTGACCGTATCATTTTGTTGTGGGAAGAAGCTATAACGATAACGCTTACCATCTGCTACTACAAGCTGTCTGAGCTCCTTACGCTTATTATTCTGATAGGCAACGCTCATTACTACAAACGTATTTTCCAGCTTATCTTCTGCCTCTGCTACCATTTCAAGCGAAAACAGGTAGCGATCTGAAGGCGTAAGCATTGTGCCTCTCTCTACATCAAACCTAAGAGAATTGGCATCTGGAGTTTTGGCAAATTCGTAAGACTCCTCAAACTCTATCAAATTCAGTGTATCGAGAACTATCTCAAGTACAGAATTCTTATCGCCCGGATGAAACGCAAACCCATCTACTTTTGCCTTAAGAGAGTCTATACGATTCTGAACATTTTCGTAAATCTGTTCTAAAATCTTTGGCTCCTGAGCATAATATTGAAGCGAACGTTCATAAACCTCACTCGTTGTGCCATAACGCTCATAAATCTCGTTGTAGATATCCTTCTGTTTCTCTGTATCTCTGATATTTCTAATCTCCATGGAGGATTCAGCCAAAATAAATTCGTACGTCAGCTCCTCCATCTGGTGCTGGTTTAACACCTTACCGCCACAGCCAAACAGTACTATTCCGACTATTATTATAAAAAACAATCTTTTCACCCACATATAAATATTCAATTATATAATATGCATATCACGTACCATAAGCTGAGTAGAGGTGATGTTATTAAAGCTATTTTCTTCTATCGTATAGCATACCTCTACCTCTCCTCCTGCCTTCAGATGCCTGATAAATTGAGACATATCATAATTTCGCATATAACCAGAACAGAACGCCACGCAGTCAAAACTCTGCCTGCCGTCTTGTGTCAGATACAGCTTGGCATGCGTGCTATCCTTGCCTATCAGTCGGCTAAGGTTGTTGTAATCTTTTAGATTTTTGGTATAAAACAGAGGTTTCATATTCTCAGGTCCAAACGGCGCAAACTGCTTGAGTATCCGCAGAAACTTTGGAGTTATGGTTTTAAAATCTATCTCTGTATCAATCTCAATCTGAGGCACAAGCTGTTCTGGCAAAATAGTTTGTTCCACAAAAGCTTCAAACCTATGCCTAAACTCCTTCAGGCGACTCTTTTCGAGCGTAAGTCCTGCGGCGTAGGGGTGTCCTCCAAAGTTTGTCATTAAATCTGCGCAATGGTCTATTGCAGCATACAAGTCAAATCCTTCCACACTACGTCCAGAACCTGAAATCAGACCGTCATCGTTGTCTGTCAGAATTATAGTCGGACGGCAAAACTCCTCTGCTATCCTGCTTGCTACTATACCCACTATGCCCCTATTCCAATTAGGACTGTAGAGCACAATAGCTTTTTTATCCTTATAGTTGGGTACTGCCAAAAATTGTTGCTTTGCCTCCTCAGTAGTGTCTTTGTCGATGCCTTTCCGTTCGGTATTGTAGTTGTCAATGTCTGTGGTTTTTCTATCCAGAACCTCCTCGCGGCTTGCCGTTAGCAGTTGCACCGCCTCCGAACCGCTATACAAGCGACCCGAAGCGTTGATCCTTGGTCCGATTTTAAACACAATATCCGAAATATCAATCTGCCTATCTGCCAACCCGCAGACATCTATGATAGACTTGAGTCCCTTTGATGGCTCACGATTTAGCTTGTTTAGCCCCAAAGCTGCTAAAACTCTATTTTCGCCGGCTATTGGCACTATGTCAGAAGCGATACTGACCGCCACCAAATCCATGTAACCAAAAGCCCGCTCCTCAGGGATGTTATTGGATATGCAAAACGCCTGCACTAATTTAAACCCGACTCCGCACCCAGAGAGATCTTCGTATGGATATCCACAGTCCTCACGATGTGGATTAAGTACAGCTACTGCATCTGGCAACTCTTCGCCCGGCGTGTGGTGGTCGCAAATGATGAAGTCGATACCATACTCTTTAGCCTTTTGTATCTGAGCATTAGCCTTAATACCACAATCTAGCGCTATCACAAGCGAAAAGTCATTTTCGCGTGCATACTCTATACTTTGGT
>CAYFSY010000155.1:0-4010 GCA_964345905.1 uncultured Paludibacteraceae bacterium
GTGGATGCCTGCCTTTTTTAGTCTTCAGCATGTTGGCAAGTTTGCCCGAGAAGGTAGTTTTACCGCTACCCTGAAGTCCAGACATAAGTATTACCGAAGGCGAGCCTTTCAGGTTAAGCTCTGTATGGTCTCCGCCCATCAGAGCTGTTAGCTCGTCGTGGACAATTTTTACCATCAGCTCGTTTGGCTTAACGGCTGTCAGTACCTCCATGCCCATAGCTTTCTCTTTTACCTGATCGGTAAAAGTCTTGGCTGTTTTGTAGTTGACGTCGGCATCAATCAGAGCTCTACGCACCTCTTTGAGTGTTTCGGCTACGTTGATCTCGGTAATCTTACCATGTCCTTTGAGTATCTTAAACGACCTTTCTAGTTTTTCACTTAAACTTTCAAACATATAAACTATTGTTTATTAATTATTTATGAAATAATACAGAGCCCAGAAGAGGCATCTCTGCTAAAAGCCTGCAAAGTTACGAAAAAAAATGGACTTTTGCCAATCAAAGGAGAAAGCCATTTTTTCCAAAAAAAAAGAAAAGCACCCAATCCTTTGATAGAGTGAGTGCTTTTGCTATGTGTGATCTTAGAAGTTTGGATTAGAAGTCGCCACCTTTGAATATTTGGTTCAATGGAACGTAGTTCACTTTTCCGTACTTTTTCTCGATATCCTTCAGGTCGATATACTTTCTATTTCCGTGTATAACGATTATAACAGGAGCATCTTTAATTTTATTTTTGTAGAAGTCTGTTATGGTATTGAAGTCAACATTCTCAAGCTCTCTGAGTTTGCCCTTAGCTGGGTCTTCTGTGTAGCCCATCTTTTGTAGTTGCTCTTTATAAGCACTCTTAGAGCGGAAGCTGATATAGTTATCGAGGATAGAAGCCTTTACGTTGGTCTTGATATCGTTGATTCTAGAAGGATATACAGGCATGTTTTTCAATAGATCCATATATACGTCTATTACGATATTTACCTTGTCGTTTTGAGTTCCAGTAGAACCGATAAAGTAACTTGCCTTCTCGATAGGGTTACCTACAGCTATACCGTATGTAGAGTAAGCTAGTGAGCGCTCCTCACGGATATTTACGAAGCAAAGGTCGTTTAAGCCACCGCCTCCGAAGTATTGGTTGAATACATCGTACTTAATAGACTCAGACTTGTCGTATTCTCCCATTGGGAAGTATATTTTAACCTCTGCCTGCTGAATATCAGGATTGTGCAGGAAGTATATCTGAGGCTCTTTGTGCTCTACGCGTGGACGGTAGTATTCTGGCTGTGCTGGTTTCTCTACATCTTGCTTTGGCACACTCTTCAATAGCTGAGCTACCTCGCTAAAAGGTCTAGCTCCAGAGTAGTGAACATTTACAGGATAAGATGTTACAGATAGCACTGCCTTTGTAAGGTCTGCGTTTGTAATCAGGAAGTTGTAGCCAGTCTCTCCCATAAAGATAAGCTCTCTAGAAGGGATACGATCTATGTAGTAAGATTTATCTCCATATTGGATATACTCCATCAAAGCAGAAGTGATCATTTCTGGGATTCTCTTCTCAAACATACGTCTCTGAACAACGCTACCCATCATACCCTCTATTTGCTTATTGTCAAGCTTAGGGAGCAAGAATAGTCTACCGATAAGCGGTATGATCTCTTCAAGGTGTTTTTCGTCACCAGAGATTTGGATCTGGAATGTGTTTACACCAACGCCTACTGAGTAGTTTGCACCATATTTAGCTAGTTCACGACGGAAGTCGTTGTTCGACATAGATGGCTGAATACCTGCATAGTTCAGAAGTGCAGCAGCGTACTCGAGTTTTGGGTCTGTATGAGTACCAACTTTGTAGTTGATAGTCATAGAGAATATGTCGTTCTTGTCATTTTTTACGTAATGTACCTTGCTACCGTCTCTGAATAGATCTGCCTCTTGTACGTCAGAGAAGTCTATGAATTTTGGTTGATCCTCTTTTACAGGGATACTTACAAAGTTTCTGTAGTAGTCTGAATTGGTCTCGGCTGGACACTCCAATGGGTTGATTTCTGTCCTTGCGAATAGCTCAATTTTTGGATTGCCTGGAGAGAACGATACTGTATGGTAGTAGCCAGAGAAGTATTTGTTTGCCATCGCTTTTACGTCATCCATAGTGATAGCTTTGATCTTCTCCTCCATGTTGAAGTACTCATTCATATCTATTCCATAAACGTAAGCGTCTGTAGCTATGTTAATCTTCGAGCCAGCAGACTCAGCCATAGCTTTCAAAGACTGTAGATAGCTGTCTTTAACAGTCTGGAAGAGCCAAGTAGGCACCTGTCCTCTTTTAAGTTTGTTTATCTCAGCCATTATAAGTCTCTCTGTAGCCTTATCGCTCTCGTAAGTGTTTTGGCTTACGTCGTAGTATGGAGAGCCTTGGACAATTATCACACCGCAATCGCGAAGTGACATTGCAGAAGCGCTAGCTCCGCCAACAGTTCCTTCGATGCTGAGTTTGTCTAGCAGACCTGTGCCATAGCCGTTGTTGAGAAGTGCAAGCATAAAGTCAATCTTTAGCTCATCTGGGTGCCCTTTCTTTACGCCTTCGTAGCCCCAAACAACAGAAGGAGAGTATCCTATCTTAATTTTTGAAGTCTGGTTTTTAGTTAGCTTTGTAGGAGTAGTAGGCACGCGTTTTGGTATCTCTTTGTAAGGCATCTGTCCAAAAGTTCTCTCAATCATAGGCTTTACCGTCTCTGGGTCGAAGTTTCCATAGAGTAGTAGTCCCATGTTGTTTGGCACATACCAATCCTCGAAGAACTTGATCATTGGAGTAAGGCTTGGATTCTTCAGGTGCTCAGGAGAACCGATAACGCCACGAGCGTAGTTAGAACCATCGAAAAGCTTCTCGAACATAGTGATGTACTGCTGGTATCCAACGTTTGGTGTTCTCATGTTGAGCTCTTCAAACACGTTTTCCATCTCAGCTTGGAACTCACGGAATACAGGGTTTTTGAAGTGGTCTGCATAGAGTTTAAGCCACTTCTCTGTCTGCGCTGTAGGGAAAGTGTTGTGGTAAACTGTCTGGTCGAAGTTTGTGTAGGCGTTTAGCTGAGTACCACCGATGCTCTGGATAAGAGTTGCAAACTCATAACCCTTAGTGATTCTTGAAACTTCTACCGAGAGTTCGTTGATTCTTTTAATCAATACATCGCGTTTTGCTTTGTCTTTTTTAGGGTCGCGGAGTTTCGAAAGCTCGTCGTAGAGCTTGATGATCTCCTTGTACATTGGCTCCTCTTTTTTCCAATCGAAAGCACCAATCTCTTGTGTACCCTTAAACAGCATGTGCTCAAGGTAGTGAGCCATACCAGTAAAGTCCGCAGGCTCATCGATAGAACCCGCTCTTACGGCTACCTGTCCGTAAACGTTTGGTTGGTCTTTATCCACCCAAAGATAGACTGTCAAGCCGTTTTTCAGAGTGTATTGCTCAAAACCCTTGTTGAGGTCGCTCTGAGCAAAGGCATTTAGCCCCATTGCCACAACGGCAATCAACATCAAAAATGCTTTTTTCATCATAAATCAATCAATTTTTAATTTCGTTATTTTTATATTTTATAATTTTCTGCAAAAAACTTGCTTTCACTCCATTTGACTGAAAACAGTCTGCAAAGTTAAACATTTTTGCCAAAATAATAGCATTTAAAACACTTTTTTTTTGAATATGGCATTGATATTATCAATTATTATTGTCTGATAGAAATTTTGATAAAATGAATTTCTTGAACTAATACCTGTAGGTGCAGACATGCGTGTCTCTGCCGCATCCAAGGTCTATTGCCGTCGGTTTTAACCGACGGTTACAGTGCAACCATTTTGAGGGATTTATCCCAAACCTATTAGCACCAATCTCGTTTGCAACAGCAGCAGGATGGGGCTATCCGCCCCAAATCCCGACTTACTTTTTTTCTTCGCAAGAAAATAAAGTAAGCAAAAAAAGAATTGCGGCGAGCTTACGTCTCGACCCACAATCTCCTTGTGAGCTAAACG
>CAYFSY010000156.1:0-3993 GCA_964345905.1 uncultured Paludibacteraceae bacterium
TAACTTTGCTGAAAATTTTGAGGAAAAATCCTCTAAAGTTATCTTGAACCAAAAATATTAGATGTTATAAACGCATTTAGATGAAAAAAACTTTTTTTGCTCTCATCTTTACTTTGCTTGCTACCTCTGCGGTGGCAGGCAATGTTCGTTTGTCTGATAGGGCTTTTGTAAGCTTGCTTTCGTGTGAGCCATCGACCGAGATTTACGCGAGGTTTTGGCATACGGCAATCCGCGTCTGCGACCCAATGCAAGACCTCGACATCGCCTACAACTACGGCATTTTCGACTTCTCTGGTCCAGATTTTATCCCAAAGTTTGTCAGCGGAGCTACAGACTACATCCTCGATGCCTACAATACTGAGTACTTTTTGGACTCTTATATGGCGAGGCAATCGACTGTATATGAGCAGGTTCTAAATCTTACGCCTGAGCAAAAGCAGCGGCTTTTCGACCTGCTGGAGGAGAATGCCAAACCCGAAAACCGCGTCTATCGCTACAATTTTGTCTATGACAACTGCGCCACACGAGCCTACTACATCATAAAAAAGGTTTTAGATGAGTCAAAAGAGACCATGCTGGTTTCGACAGACTTCCGTCCGACCACCTATAGAATGATTTTTGGTGAGTTCCTCGGCACAGACAACTGGCAACGCTTCGGCATCGACTTCGTGATAGCACGCGAGGCAGATTTGCCGATATTTGAACCCGAAAGTCTTGCTGCATTCCCCAAATACACGATGCAGCTTTTGGCAGGAATAACCCTGCTCAGCGACTCTACCCAGCGACCTTTGGTAAAGTCATCGCACGTGCTTTGCAAGTATCCGCTGAAGGTGCCAGACGACAGCTCTATGCTACGTCCTACCGTGGTATTTTCGCTGCTGCTGATACTCATCACGTGGCTTACGGTGTGGGGCTGGCGTAAGCAACGCTACTTCATTTGGGTAGATGTGGTGTTTTTCGGCTTAATCGGACTGATGGGCGTGATAATCTTTTACCTTGCAGCGTTTTCCACTCATCCGCTGGTGCATCAGAACTTCAACCTGCTTTGGGCAAACCCTCTGCACTTGGTCTTTGCCTTGATGATAATCAAAAAATCGTGGCGGAAGTGGCTATCGCTATTTGCCATTGCAAGCACGTTCTTTAGCATAACGGCTCTTTTGGTAATGCTTACGCGCTTCCAAGTGATGAATGCAGCCTTTTTGGCAATAATAGCCACGTCGATATTGCGTTCTGTGATGTTTTTTCAATACCATTTCAAACAAAAAAAATCTTAAAACACATAAATGATAAAAAAGATAGTTTTTGCCTTACTGATAACGCTTTTGGCTATGCCTCTCTCGTCGCAAATTACAGAGATAAAGAAGCCAAAGCTTGTGGTGTTTATCACTATCGACGGGCTCAAGAGCGACCACCTCTACCGCCTCTACGACAGGTTTGGCAAAGATGGTCTAAGGCAAATCATGGAGCAGGGTAGCTTCCTCTCGAATGTGGAGTTCAACTACATTTCCAAGAGTCCGGTGGTGGACATCGCTTCTATCTGCACCTCTACCACGCCACACTACCACGGCATCGTAAGCGACAAGCTCTATTCGCCGCTTACAGAGGATTTTTACTCGATTATCGACGACCCAAACTATCACGGCATCTACTCTCAGGTGGGGCGTTCGCCGCGGAACCTTATGGCAACCACCTTTACCGATATGCTCAAGATTTCAAGTCCCAAGTCGAAGGTCTTTTCCATTGGGCTGAACCCCGAAAAGAGCATCGTCATGGCGGGACACAACGCCGACGGAGTGGTGTGGATAGACCGCGAGGTAAACCTTGCTTCGTCTGACTATTACAAAAAAATCCCCATTTGGGCAGCTGAATTTAACTCATCGGGGCTGATAAACAACTACCTGAAAAGCGTATGGCGACCAATGAAGTCGCTGCGCGATTACCTATATCCGCCGCACGAGAACAAGGGCGGCAGCTTCTACACGCCAAACACCTCGGAGAGCAACACCTATCTGATGGAGCGATTCCTATTTACCACCTACGCCAATTCGGCTGTGAGCAGGCTTGCATATCAGGCTATAAGCCAAGAGTCGCTGGGGCAGGGTAGCGAGACCGACGTGCTGTGCCTCAACTACAATGTCAATACGTTTTTCAACCAAACCTCTGAACTAAACTCTGCCGAGAAGGAGGACTTGTACCTCTCGCTCGACCGCGATATATCGATTCTGCTGAAAGTGATTTCGGAGCGGGTAAAGATAGAAAACACGCTCATTGTCTTTGCTGGAACACAGACCGAACCGTTTTCGCAAGCCACGCTTCAGGAGTCGAGGATGCCACAGGGGAAGTTCGAGGCAAAGCGCTACATGGCTCTGCTCAACTCGCTGCTGATGGCAAAATACGGACAGGCTCGCTGGGTATTGAACTACTCAGACGGCAACATTTTTCTGAACAACAAAGAGATGGAGAGCCGCTCTGTGAACCGCAATGAGTTCCTACACACGGCGATAGACTTCCTCTCGAGCATATCGGGCGTGAGTGCTGTGGTGGCTCTGGAGGAGATAAGCGGCGCTACCGGCGACGTGCACAACCTCAACGTAAGGCTCAACAACTCTATGGCAAAAAACCGCAGCGGCGACCTCGCTGTGGTGCTACAAGAGGGCTGGGTAGATGTGGATATCGACGGACGCGAGAGCGAGATTTCGTCGTCGGCACTGCAACGCACGCCTGTGGCGTTCTATGGACTGAACCTCGCAAAAGACCTTGTCGGAGAGCGATATTTTGTTACAGACATCGCCTCTACAATCTGCCACATTATGCAGGTTCCATATCCAAACTCATCTATTGGCAGACAGATTATATTGAAAATAAAGTAATTAACCCTGTTTTACCAAAAAAATAGAGTAAAACTAAAATAAAAAAAGGAGAAAAGAGATTATGGCTTCACAAGACGAAATTTTCAAAAAACTAATATCGCACTGCAAAGAGTACGGTTTTGTATTCCCTTCGAGCGATATCTACGACGGACTTGCCGCTGTGTACGACTACGGACAGAATGGCGTGGAGTTGAAAAACAATATAAAAGAGTATTGGTGGGGAGCGATGACCAAGCTACACGAAAACGTTGTGGGCGTGGATACAGCTATCTTTATGCACCCAACCGTGTGGAAAGCCTCTGGGCACGTCGATGCCTTCAACGACCCCTTGATAGACAACAAAGACAGCAAAAAGCGCTATCGTGCCGATGTGCTGATTGAGGAGGTCTTGGCAAAGTTTGAGGCGAGGATAGAGAAAGAGGTAGAGAAGGCTGCCAAACGCTTTGGCGACTCGTTCGACCGCGAGATGTTCTGCCAGACCAACCCAAGAGTGTTGGAGTATGAGCAGAAACGCCGCGAGCTTAGCGACCGCTTTGCAAAGGCGATGAACGATAACGACCTTGAGGATTTAAGGCAAATCATAGTGGACTACGAGGTGGTGTGTCCTATCTCTGGCACCAGAAACTGGACAGACGTTCGCCAGTTTAACCTGATGTTTTCTACCGAAGTGGGCTCTGTGGCAGACGGTGCCACAAAGATTTACCTGCGTCCGGAGACGGCTCAGGGCATCTTTGTAAACTTCCTAAATGTGCAGAAAACAGGCAGAATGAAAATACCTTTCGGCATAGCACAGATAGGTAAAGCCTTCCGCAACGAGATTGTGGCTCGTCAGTTTATTTTCCGCATGCGTGAGTTCGAACAGATGGAGATGCAGTTCTTTGTGTGTCCGGGCGAGGAGATGAAGTGGTTTGAGTATTGGAAAGAGTTCCGCATGAAGTGGCATAAGGCACTCGGCTTGGGCGACCACAAATATCGCTTCCACGACCACGAGAAGCTGGCACACTACGCCAACGCCGCTACCGACATAGAGTTTGAGATGCCGTTTGGCTTCAAGGAGGTGGAGGGAATCCATAGTCGCACAAACTTCGACCTTTCGCAGCACGAGAACCATTCGGGCAAAAAC
>CAYFSY010000157.1:0-3920 GCA_964345905.1 uncultured Paludibacteraceae bacterium
CGCGAATGGCTTGTAAATTCAGGTGCGTATTGGCACTGAATCTCCGCCATGCCGCTGCTGTAAATTCCAGAATTGTTTACCCACATGTCGTATTCAAAGACGTAGGTGCCCTTTGGCATGTTGTCGAAGAAAAACTCTGTCGAGGAGTCTTTCGACGACTGGTAGTAGCCCTCGCCCTCGCGGTACACCATTCTCGAAAGCTGCTCCACAGGCTCGAAGCAGGCTGCCCTAAGGTCACGGATAGAGACAAACTCGAGGTCTCGTGAGGTTCTGACAACCATGCGGCTGACAACCTTGTCGCCCTTTTTTAGCTTGACTTTGGAAATCGGTACAAGTGTGCGTTTGCCCTTTACCATCTGCTCCACGTAGAGCTCTTTGGTAATGCTCAGTTCGCCCTTCCCCTGCTCCGTAAGGCTCATCTCCTCGAAAAACTGCCAATAGACCGCTCCCCACGAGGTGCCGGATTTTTGGCTGGACTTTACGCGTATGGTGCCCATCTCTGGGGTCAGCTGTTTTCTGTCTAACTCCTCCGAGAAGTAGCCCGTTCCTGCTGTCTGCCTCGTGTTGTCTATCAGCTTTTCGCCGACATAAATCTGTACGTTTGGCTCATCGTTTATCAGCTCTTTGCCGTATGATAGCAGTGCATAGACCGCATTGGCGGTGCTGATAGGACTATCCCACCTCTGTGTCTGCTTTTGCTTTAGCAACCAGATTTTCATCTCCTCCACCTCTGAGCAGTCGCCGTAAACCTCGCGGAACGCCTCTATCAGAGCTGTCTGAACCACTATCGGACGCTCCTGCCAGAAGTAGCCCGCCGTATTTCGCTCCCAATACATTCCCATCTCGTCTGTCTGCTGAGAGTGCTCCTTGAGCGACTCGGCGATGGATTTTGCCACCGCAGTTTTATTCTCTTTCTTAGCCAAGCTGATAGCCATTGCTCTGTCGTAAAGACCAAAGTTTGTCCAATGCTTATAAACCCTATCGGTGTAGAACGCCCAAGCTTCGTTTGTTTTCTTATCGCGAGGAAACTCCGTAAGGTTAGCTCTGAGGTAGAGATAGCGAAGTGTAGAAGATGAGACGTTTTTGATTTTTTGGTAATTCTTATTGTATTTTTTAAGCTGTTCGAAGTCCTTTACAAACTCATCGTCGAGGTATTTGCAAGCCTTTCTGATTGTGGCTGAAAGTTCGTTTTGTACTTTTAGGTCACTGCCTGTCAGTTTGCTGAGTTTCCAAAGGTTTTCTACCACCACAGAGGTTATGTACCAACTATCCCGCATGCCAGAGAACCACGCAAAGCCGCCGCTCGGAGTTTGCAAGGCGAGAAGTTTTTTTAGCATCTCGTCGGCTGTAGTTTTGCTATAGACGTCGTCTAAAAGCTTTGCGAGCTGCTGCTTTTGGAAAGCCTCATCCTGAGCCTCCTTAGCCCAAGGCGTCTCGGCGATTGGTATGTTTTGCAGCTCAGGATTCTTTTGCAGTTGCGACATCAGCTCCGTGGTATCCTCTGCAATCCACTTGTCTATGTTTGTCTTAATCTTTGGGTTGCTCTTAGCGATAAAGTTGCCAAGAGAATTTGCGTAATAAGCCGTCAGGTAAGCAATTGCATTTTCTCCACTTGGCTCCGACATCGGTGCCAACGCCTGAACCGCATACCAAGCAGGATTTGACGAATACTCAACCTTGTAGCGAAGCGTCTCTACTTGTGAGTTTTTGCGAATAAAGCTGTCAAAACGGAAAGTTTTTTCTGCTCCGCCTCTGCCTGCACGGATAGGCATTGCTTCGGTTATCAGCACCTTGTCTGGCAGGATTGGCAGATACCTCTGCTCGCCGTCTTGGAACTGCTCGGTGTAGGCTACAGCCTTGAATATCAGCAGTTCGTACTCTTTTAGCTCAGGCAAATCCCAGCTGATAGCTTGAGTAGAGTTTGCCGCTATTTCAGAAACCTGAGCAGGAATCCGCAAAACAACCGCATCGCTCTTTGGGTCTATGACCTCGAGCATAGCCTTTGGCGTGATAGGTTGGTCGGTCATGTTTGTAACGGTTGCCGCAAGCTTTAACCTATCAGAGAGGCGAATAAACCTCGGCAGGTTCATCTGAACCATCAGCTCCTGCTGAGTTATCACAAACGCCTCCGCCTTTCCTGTATAGAGGTCTTGGGTGTGAGCCAAAATCTGCAAACGCCACTTGGTAAGGCTCTCGGGCATCTTGAAGCTAAACTTCGCCTCGCCGTTGTCGTCTGCCACGATGTGTGGGTAGAAAAACGCCGTCTCGTCGAAGTTCTCGCGTGCCTTTATCTCAGGTGCTTTTTCAGCCTCTTCTACTTCATCACCAACAGTATATTCTGCCGAGCCAACATATCCTTTGTCCTTCTTTGTACCCATTGCAACCTCTACTTCAGTCGCTTCAAGTATGGTGTTGTCCCCAGAAACAGCCATGTCATAATCTGCAACTTTGGCATCCTCTACTATTGAGGCTTCTGTGTACATTACTGTACCCCTCTTATTTGCCCCTACCATGTATCTATAGCGCTCTATGTAGCCAAATTTGAATTGGTATAGAATAAATGGGACAGGATATTTTGTGCTGTATCTATCGTATTCCGAGACTCCCGATGTCGGCGAGATATTTGCCCCCCAAGACGGAATATCCCTCATACGAGGCACGTAGTTTGGCGAGAAGCTCCAGTTGTGGGGGCTGATAGCCTCCAAAGAGTAGTCGTACATTCCAAGCAGTAGCTCCACTTTTTTAGGCGTTTTTGTAGGATTTGGCACCTGTACAGTCCACTCCGCCTCCTCGCCCGGGAGTAGCTGGTCGCGGAATACGGTGAGCTTTGGTTTTAGGCTTTTGTCCTCTGGTTCTCTCTTTATCTCGAACTTCTCGCGGAAAAATCTCTCGTTGCGAACCATAGTGATTTGCACAGCGACACCCGCTTCGTAAGCCTCTTTCATCTCCACCTCGAACTCTTTTGTTTCGTCAGAGAGTTGCACCCAACGGCTCTCGATAATTTTATTTCCGAGTAGCACTTCGTAGAGTGCATAAGCGTTCTTTTCTGTTGTGCCAAATCTGACTTTTGCCTTTTCACCTACCTTAACTTCATCATTATCTATACTGCTCCACAAATAGGTCTTCACAGGTGGCTTTTTGTCGTTTGGCGAGGATATCAATATGCGTTTTTCGCTAACAACATCGCCGCCCCAACTGTCTTTGGCAGAGAACCGCAGCAGATAAAAGCCCGATTTTAGGTTTTTTATATCGAGCGTAAACTCACTATTTTCAGTAGAAAATTTGCCCGAACGAACTGTCTTTTTCTCACTAAACTCAGATTTACTGTTTGGTATTGGGTCGAATAGATATGAGCTTCTCTGCAAATCCTCGTAGTAAGCATCTGTCTCCAAGGCTATCAGAGCGTAGTCGCAGGAAACACTCTTTTTTATACCATTGACATTCTCTGCCGAAACCTTGATTTTGAGCGGCTCGGTAGAGTTTACCTTGTTGCCAACATTTACCTTCAGGTAGAGCGGCTTCTCAGAGACATATATCGACTGACGGCACTGCTGAGTCTCGCCTTTTTCGTCGGTAACATCGGCTTCGATTTGGTATCTGTAGTAGAGTCCGTCGCTGTTGTATAGGCGTACTTGGTCTAAATCGGACTTCTCGGGGGTAAAGGCAACCTCAAACTTGCCCTTGCTGTCGGTGGTAGTCTCGCCTGTAAGGATGGTAACAGGCTCTGTGTATAAAAACCAACGGTATATTGAGTAAACTCGGCGAGAGACACGGTATTTTACCTTTGCTCCCTGCATAGCGTAGCCTGCATAAGCTATCGCTGAACCCTTTAGCTTTACCTCCTCGCCGAACTTTATTTCGTCTGCAGACTTCTGTATCTCAGCCATGAAAGTTGGTCGCTTATACTCCTCAACTCTAAA
>CAYFSY010000158.1:0-1088 GCA_964345905.1 uncultured Paludibacteraceae bacterium
CTCTAAGATGTTTGTAGGGGAGTGATGATTGTTAGTGTTTAGTGTATAATATCTAATGGTAAAAAAGCTTTATGAAAAAAGTAGTATTCAGTCTATCGGTATTGGTTATTATGATGGCTTGTTTGAGTTGTAGCACTCGTACCTATTATGAGTACCTCAAGGAAAGTCCGCTTATTACAACCGACAAAAAGTTGGCGATACAAAAACAGATTGTTGCCAAAAAAACACTTAATGATACAGTATTTTATTACTACACAGAAGGCAGATATTACCAGACAAGTGATTACGAAACAGCCAAAAAAGGCTTTATTATCACAATAAAAAACCTTAAAAACAGGAAGCCAATAGGCAAACAAGTGTGTTTAGATGGTTTGGGAGACACTATGGGGGTTAGTTTTTATGATAGAAACCATTTAGACAGTTTGCACATATCTTATTTTGGGAATCAACAGATTAAAATGTATCATGAGTACAAAGAGGGGATAAAGGATGGAGTGGCTAAATACTACTACCCAAATGGTAATTTACAACAAGTTACGCATTGGGAAAGCAACGCTGAACAAGGCGAATATTTGCTATACTATCCAAATGGCAATATAAAAGAGCAAGGCAACTACAATCGAGGAGTAAAACTCATGGATTTATTTTAACGAGCAAGGCGACATTGTAAAAACGGAGCATTGGAAGCTTGGTGTTATAGCAGATTAGGCAAACAAAAGTAAGAAACTCCCGCTCTAAGTGGGAGTTCTTTTGTACTACTTTTTAAGGGAAAACATTAACCTATAAACGGCTGAGCCAATCTGTAGTTTCTCCAACAAAAAATTGCAAAAATGAAAATTAATATTTACTTTTGCCAAAAAATCTGTCTAACCATATAAAGACACTTTTTTTATACACAAAATTTTAGAAAAAATGAGGAGAATTATTTTTGTTTTAATAGCCATTTTCGGCACAATGGGAGTGGGATTCTCGCAGCAAAAGCCAGACACAAAGGCGATGGCTATGCTCGACAAGGCAGCAAAGAAGCTCAACGGTGCCACATACGAACTGACGGTAAAATTTTCGATAAAAGAGCCTGAGCAGAAGGT
>CAYFSY010000158.1:1188-3908 GCA_964345905.1 uncultured Paludibacteraceae bacterium
GACGTTGTTACTTTGCTACCAAAGAGACCTGGAGATGATATTTTCCGCATCAGGTTCTATCTATCGAAGCAGACCAGCGAGATTACTCGCATAGAGAGTTCGTTGAGGAGCGGACAGACTATGTACTTCGACCTCTCTGGCTACAAAAAGATCTCGGCTTCGGCAAGCACCTTTAAGTTTAATAAATCTAAATATCCAAAAGTCTCCGTAAACGATATGCGTTAAGAGATTTTTCAGATAAAAATTTTACAGACAATGAGAAAAAGCATTTTTATAATATTACTACTATCCCTGACTATTTTGCCAGATGCATTCGGGCAGGGAACATTCAACTTCGACGGCGAGAGACTTAAATATCGTGCTAAATATGGTGTTATCAAAGGTGGAGAGGTGATTATAACCTCAAAAAAAATAAAGTACAACCAAGAGGATTGCTACGATGTGAAAATTGATATGTATGCAATCGGTTTGGTAAACGACATTTTCAATTTTCACGATATTTTTAGCTCTATTTTCTCGGCAAAAACGCTGAAACCCTATAAGTTTACCCGCGATGCTACCGAAGGAAAATACAAGGCTTACGAGGTGGTTACCTACCACGACAACTACGTTGAGAGTTCGCTGAAAGGCAGGTTTGATACCAAGGGACGGTATTTCGACATGGTGTCGGGAATTTTTGCTCTGCGTAGCTACGATTGGAGCAAGCTTAAGGTAGGCGACGTATTGGTATTTCCTGTTTACTTCGACGAACAAATTATGGACGTAAGGATAAAATACCTCGGAAAAGAGAAGATAAAGATGAATGGCAAAGTCTATAGTTGTCAAAAGTTCCAGCCTCTTTTCGAGGGGGTAAAGATGTTTAGCAAAAAGGGGGTAACAGTCTCTTTTGCCGACGATTACACAAGAAAACCTGTGCTAATACAGGTAAACTTCAAAGTGGGAAGTTTCAAAGTAGAGATTGACGAGTAATAAAATATTTTTAAAAAAAAAGGAGGACAAAAAACATGCTGACAATAGGAATAGCAGGCGGAACGGGTTCGGGTAAAACCACCGTAGTAAGAAAGATTATCGAGAGCCTTCCTCCCGGCGAGGTGGTGCTTCTACCGCAGGATTCGTACTACAAAGACAGCAGCCACGTGCCAGTAGAGGAGCGCCAAAACATCAACTTCGACCACCCAAACGCCTTCGACTGGGCTCTGCTTGCAGAGCACATCAAGGAGCTCAAGGCAGGACGGAGCATAGAGCAACCGACATACTCGTATCTCACCTGCTCACGCGGTGCAGAGACTATCCACGTAGAGCCTCGCGAAGTTATCATCATCGAGGGAATCCTTGCTCTATGCGACCCAGAACTTCGCAACCAGATGGACTTGAAAATCTTTGTGGACACCGACCCCGACGAGAGGCTGATTCGCGTTATAAACCGCGACATCAAGGAGCGTGGCAGGACAGCCTCCATGGTGATGGACCGCTATACAAGGGTACTAAAACCTATGCACACGCAGTTTATAGAGCCGACAAAACGCTACGCCGACCTCATAATTCCCGAAGGCGGCACAAACACTATGGCTATCCAAATCCTGACGATGTTTATAAAAAACGCACTAAAACTCTAAAAAAAATAGTAACTTTGCTCCTAAATTAGGAGCATTTTTTATTAAATAGAATTTTAACAAGATGAAAATAAAAGCTTTAGAGCGTAAACCCGATTTAGGTTTACTGATATTTCGTGTAGCACTTGGAGTGATGATGCTACTGCATGGTATTCACAAAATTTTCCACGGCATCAGCGGGATAAAATCACTGACTGTAGCCAACGGATTCCCTGAGTTTCTCGCCTATGGCGTGTATTTAGGCGAGGTGGTGGCACCAATTCTGATAATACTCGGCTACCGCACCCGCGTCTTTGGTGCCATTCTTGCGGGTAATTGCGTCTTTGCGTGGTATATGGCTCATCGCTCGCAACTCTTTGTGCTCAACGCTCAGGGCGGTTGGCAGATAGAGCTACTTGGGCTATACTTCTTTGGGGCTCTGCTTTTGGTATTCACTGGTGGGGGCAAAAATGTTATGAGCCACTCGTCGATGTGGGATTGATATTTTTTTTGAGAAATGATAATAAACGATACAATTTGTGCCATCTCTACGCCTGCAGGAACGGGCGGAATTGCCGTTTTGCGCGTCTCGGGCAAAGGGGCTTTTGAGGTGTGCCAAAAGTGCTTCCGTCCGAAGAGTAAAGACACCACTCTTGCCGAGCAAAAACCCTACACTCTGCACTTCGGGGCGGTGATAGATGAGTCTGGCGAGGAGATAGACCACGTGCTGCTATCGGTGTTCAAAGCACCCAATTCATTTACTGGCGAAGACACTGTGGAGATTTCGTGCCACGGGTCGGTGTTTATCCAGTCGAAAATCCTGCAAACGCTGATTGGGTGCGGTTGCCGAATGGCTCAGGCTGGAGAGTTCTCTATGCGGGCGTTTGCAAACGGCAAGATGGACTTGTCGCAAGCGGAGGCGGTCTCTGACCTGATTTCATCCACCTCGGCGGCGATGCACAGAATGGCGATGAGCCAGATGAAAGGCAGCTTCTCGCGGGAGCTATCAGCACTACGCGAAAAGCTACTGGAGTTTACCTCGCTGATAGAGCTCGAGCTCGACTTCTCGGAGGAGGACGTGGAGTTCGCAGACCGCCAGCAGCTGATAAGGCTTGCCGAGGAGGTTGA
>CAYFSY010000159.1:0-3885 GCA_964345905.1 uncultured Paludibacteraceae bacterium
CCGCGCAGGCGGAAATCCCCTTTGGGATAGTAACAACCCTATTTGTCTGAACCTTGATTTTTTAACCCCGAAAGTGGTGTAATGATTATAGAAAACGATTTTCCCACACACACAAACCCCGCAAGGGGTGATATAATCCCTACATTCCACACTAAACATTCCACGCTAAACATTTCGTCAACCTTCCACATTAAACTTTAATAGATAATGTTAAAATTTTGTAAATAAGCCGCTTTTTTGGGCGAAAAGTGTGGAAATTTTAATAAAAACTGCTAACTTTGCATCGAAAAAGATAAAAATAGCTCTTTTTTTAACGTTTTCAAATTGTAATTGATTATAAAATAAACATAAGTAATTATGAATCAAACGATTGATATTAGAGAATTGAACGAGCGTATAGAGCGTCAGAGTGCTTTTGTAGATACGCTTATTTTGGGTATGAATAAGACCATCGTGGGGCAGAAGCACCTGATAGAGTCGCTGCTGATTGGTCTGCTTTCAGACGGACACATTCTGCTCGAAGGCGTGCCTGGATTGGCTAAAACATTGGCTATTAAGACCCTATCGCAACTGCTCGATGCGGATTTCAAGCGTATTCAGTTTACCCCAGACCTTCTGCCAGCAGACGTTCTCGGAACGCTTATCTACAGCCAAAAGAACGAGGACTTCTCGGTTAAGCGCGGACCTATCTTTGCAAACTTCGTTTTGGCAGACGAGATAAACCGTGCACCAGCCAAGGTACAGAGTGCGTTGCTCGAGGCTATGCAGGAGCGTCAGGTCTCTATCGGCGACGAGACATTCCCGCTGCCTTCGCCATTCTTGGTGATGGCTACCCAAAATCCAATAGAGCAGGAGGGCACCTATCCGCTGCCGGAGGCACAGATAGACCGCTTTATGCTCAAGGTGGTGGTCTCTTATCCAAAGAAAGAGGAGGAGCAGCAGATTATCCGTCAGAACCTGCTGGGCGAGGACTACACCATAACCCCAGTAGTGTCGAAGCAGGATATCATCGATGCTCGCCGTGTGGTTCGTAGCGTCTATATGGACGAAAAAATCGAGAAATACATCGTGGATATTGTCTTTGCCACCCGCTTTCCAGAGGATTACGGACTGAAAAACCTCAAAGGAATGATTGCCTTCGGCGGTTCGCCACGTGCAAGTATCAACATGGCTTTGGCGGCAAAGGCATACGCATTCATCAAGCGTCGCGGCTATGTGGTGCCTGAGGATATCCGTGCGGTGGCTCACGACGTGCTTCGCCACAGAATCGGCTTGACATACGAGGCAGAGGCAAATTCGCTGACTACCGAGGAGGTTATCAACGATGTGCTAAACGCTATCGAAGTGCCTTGATTTTTTATTGAAATAAATTTTTGGACGAGACGGGTAGAAATCTATCGTCTCGGAATTTATATAGATTTTTTGAATGGAAACTACTGAACTGTTGAAAAAAGTAAGGCAGGTAGAGATTAAGACCAGACGTTTGTCTAAGAATATCTTTGCCGGCGAGTACCACACCGCCTTCAAGGGGCGTGGTATGTCGTTTGCCGAGGTGCGTGAATACCAGTATGGCGACGAGGTGCGTTCGATAGATTGGAACGTAACGGCTCGCTACCGCCGTCCCTACGTGAAGGTTTACGAGGAGGAACGCGAGCTGACGGTGATGCTTTTGGTCGATGTTTCGGGTAGTAACATGTTTGGTTCGGCAGATAGCTACAAGCGCGACATAATCAACGAACTCGCCGCTACGCTTGCTTTCTCTACTATTCAGAACAACGATAAGGTGGGCGTGATATTTTTCTCAGACAAAATAGAGAAGTTTATCCCACCTAAAAAGGGCAGAAAGCACGTTCTCTACATTATTCGCGAACTGATTGACTTTAAGCCTGAGAGCAGCGGCACAGACATTGAGATGGTGCTGAAGTACTTTACCAATGTCATCAAAAAGCGTTGCACAGCGTTTATCATCTCTGACTTTATCGCCGACCTTAACTATTCAGATGCCGCTCTGATAGCCAACCGCAAGCACGAGCTGATTCGCCTCAGAGTCTATGACAAACGCGATGCGGAGTTGCCAGATGTGGGTCTGATAAAGCTCAAAGACCCAGAGACAGGCGAGCGGGCTTGGGTAGATACCTCGTCGCAAAAGACGCGAATGATTTACAAAAAGCATTGGGACGAGACTTCGCTGCAGTCGCAACAGATAATGACGCGTGCAGGAATACGCACAGTTGATATCGAGGTTCGGCAGGATTATGTTAGGGCACTACTTGGGCTATTTAGGCAGAAATCTACTCTCTGAGAGATATGTAGAGTGTTTTATAGATTTTTTTTGAAAAATGTTCTTTTAAGAGTTTAAGATGTTACGTAAAAGATATATTTTAGTTGCTAATTTTTTGATAATGAGTCTTTTGTCTTTTGGGCAGAGTTTCCAAATCGGCTCGTCGATAGACTCTACCGTCATCTACATTGGGCAACAGTGCAACCTCACTTTTCGGGTAAGCCAGCAGGCAGGCAAGCGAGTGATTTTGCCTAAAATCAACGATACGATTGTGAGCGGAATAGAGGTTGTAGAGCGGTCACTCGACACTGCCAAGCTTCCCGACGGCACCATAGAGATACGCCAAAACTTCGTCATCACGTCGTTCGATTCGGCTCTCTATTACATTCCCGAATTCCCTTTCGTAGAGGGCAAGGACACGCTTTGGAGCAACTCAATGTCGCTAAAGGTGCTGACAGTGCCTATCGACACCGCATCTGAGGAGATGCCTATCGCAGACATCAAACCCGCTATCGACCCGCCTTTCGATTGGAAGCGTTTTTTGATGATACTTGGCATTGTGCTATTGGCTTTGGCTCTCGTTGGCATAGCTATTTGGCGTTACATTGTTTACCGCAGAAACCGAAAAAAGGTTGTGGTAGAGGAGAAGGTGGTGGAGATTAAGAAAACACCACAGGAGATTGCTTTGGAGAAGTTGGAACAAATTCGTATAGAGAAAATTTGGCAGCAGGGCAGGGTAAAAGAGTACTATACGCAGCTTACAGACGTACTAAGAGAGTATTTGGAAGGACGTTTTGGTGTTGTAGCATTTGAGAGAACATCGTCAGAGATAATCGACTCACTCGCCTTTGCTCGCAAGGACTATTCCGAGCAGATTGTGCTGCTACAAAGGATACTATCCACATCGGACATGGTAAAATTCGCCAAGCTGATACCCGACTTCTCGACCCACACAGACGTTATCACAGAATCGGTGCGCTTCGTGGAGCAGACAAAAGAGGTGGCAAACATTGAACCAAAAGCAGAACCTAAGGTAGAACCAAAAGATAAGGAGGCAGAGAGATGACATTCCTAAATCCGCAATACTTTTGGCTGCTGCTACTGCTTATCCCCATAGCAATTTGGACATATTTTCGCGTAAAAAACAACGATGCGAGCCTGCAGGTTTCGTCGCTGAAGCCGCTGAAAAAGGCACCTCGCAGTCGTAAGATTTGGCTATACTATTTCCCTTTCACGCTGCTTGCTACGGCTCTGTTGGTGGTGGTCTTGGCACGTCCGCAGACCTCAAACAGCTACAGCAACTCAACTACAGAGGGAATCAACATCATCATAGCCATGGATATTTCGGGTTCGATGCTTGCACGCGACCTCTCGCCAAACCGCTTGGAGGCGGCTAAGATCGTGGGGGTTGAGTTTGTCCTCTCGCGTCCGCAAGACAACTTCGGGCTTGTGGTCTTTGCAGGCGAAAGCTTTACGCAGTGTCCCCTGACGGGCAACCACGCTGCTTTGGTAAACCTATTCAAGCAGGTCGATTTCGGCAATATCGAGGACGGCACCGCCATTGGACTTGGCTTGGCTACAGCCATCAACCGCATAAAAGACGC
>CAYFSY010000160.1:0-339 GCA_964345905.1 uncultured Paludibacteraceae bacterium
GTTACAAAAACACCTCTATGAGCGTTTTTTTCTGTTAGAGCCTCTATAAATTGCCCCATTTCACGAGTAGATACTGTGCTATCAGTCCATCGTTTTGCCTGTGTATAGATAGGTCCAAAACCGAGTGGGTCATCTTCGATAAAGCCGTCGACACCACCGTCTTTGCGCGGTTGTGTAGTTACCCCTTTGCCATATCCCATTTTTTCAAGTAAATCTATCACGAGTTGCTCGAAAAACTCAAACGAATTGTCCATAATTTTGCTACGCAACTCTTCGGCAAGTGTTTTGTTGAACTCATCGTAGAGAGTAGATATAGCCTCTTCAGTCGATTTGTCCTTT
>CAYFSY010000160.1:349-3823 GCA_964345905.1 uncultured Paludibacteraceae bacterium
CATCTCTTGTCCCATGTCGGTAATCCTAAAACGCGCATAACCGGTTCTTTCCAGACATCCTGCCTTTATAAGTTCGTTTTTTGCCCAGCCCAAATTGTTGTAATAAACAGAGTGTCGCCCGTTTGGTCTTAACATCCCGAGTTCCTCTTCACTTAGATTTAGCATTTTAGCTACTCTCTCTACAGCCTCTTTTACAGTGTGTATGTCGCCATCAGATGCAAATTTTAGCAACGGCATCATCAGATTTTTGTACTTTGATACAATACTTTCGTTAATTCTCTTTTCCATATTTTTATCAATTTAATTATTAAAAATTCTTTTTCTATTGATTTGTAGATTATAGTCCGCTTACCTCTATTCAGATTTTTACAAACAAAAAAGCGTGAACTTAACTTTAAATTCCCGCTGTTTTCCAGGTGTTTGGCATACCCCATATATTACAAGAATAAGTCAAGTTTACGCCCAAAAGACGCAAACATTGAAACTTACTTCTCTCTATATATGTTTCTTTAGTCGCCAAACTTGGAAAACAGAAAGACCTAAGCTTTAATCTGCTTTTATGTCAAAAAAATAATCTAATAATTCGCCTCCTTTTTTTACACTTTTTTAGTTTAATTATCAGTGGACAAAGTTAATGATTTTTTTTTCATTTCCCAATCAAAGTCATCATAAAAATCACAAAAATCATAGTTCAGACAAAGATTCTATTGTCATCTAGGTCAGTCGTTCGAGGGTCTATTGCCGTCGGTTTCAACCGACGGACAAAGGGACAAAAACACACAGGGTTTTAACCCAATAAATAATGACTTTGGGATAAATCCCTTTTATGATTGCACCGTAACCGTTGCTTAAAAGCAACGGCAATAGACTTTGGGAATGTGACATCCAAAGGGGGATTTTCCTTAGCGGCTTTGCAAGTCTGCCTTCGCGGGAATGACAACGTTACCTCCGAAAACTCCTCTTTTGCGGTTTGCCTTTGGGTGCGAAAAAGAGGTTTTTCTGCTGCTCTTTCTCCCGCTTTGAGCGTGCCACATAGACCTTCTCGAGCGTGTAGGGGTCGTAGCCCGAATAGTAGATTTCGGTTGCCAAGGTCATCGGCGTGGGGGTAAAGTCTTGCACCTGCTCGAGCCTGAAGTGTAGGCGTTTTACCACCTTTCGCCTCAAGTCCTCCATGTCGTCCATGGTGCAGTATGGTAGGCTCGATACAAAATAGGGGATAAGCTGCTGGTTTAGCGAGTTCTCGGCGTTTATTTTCTCGAAAATCTGGTTGAAACGCTCGAATGTAGAGAAGTCGTGCTTGCGGATGTGGTCGAGCACACGCTTAGAGGTGTGTTCGGGTGCTACTTTGAGCCTGCCCGAGACGTGGTTTTTTATCAGCTCCTCGGTGTAGGTTCGCAGGCTCTGGCGGACTTTTTCGTCGGGGTCGGGGTGTAGCAGCAAATCGTAGCGAACACCGCTGCTGATAATGCTTTTCTTGATTTTTGGCAGTGCATCTACCTTTCGGTAGAGTTCGAGCATCGGTGTGTGGTCTGCATTGAGGTTCGGACAGACGTTTGGAAATAGGCACGACGGTCGCGAACACTTTTGGCACGCCTCGAGCCTCTTGCCACGCAGGCGATACATGTTTGCCGACGGTCCGCCGAGGTCGCTGATGTAGCCTTTGAAGTCTGCCATCTCGTTTACGATTCTGACCTCGCTCAGGATACTCTCCTCAGACCTCGAGACCACAAACTTACCCTGATGAGCCGAGATGGTGCAGAACGAGCAGCCGCCGAAGCAGCCTCTGTGGGTGTTTATCGAGTGTTTTATCATCTCGTAGGCAGGAATCGGCTTGTCTTTGTAGCGTGGGTGTGGCAGGCGGGTAAAGGGAAGTTCATAGACCGAGTCGAGCTCCTCGGTGGTCATCATCTCCGCAGGCGGATTCACCACCACAAAGCCGTTGCCAGTAGGTTGCACAAGCATTTTTGCACTGTATTTGTTGGACTCCTCCTCGATTCCTCGGAAGTTTTTAGCCGATTTTATCTTGTCTCGCCTGCACTCCTCGAAAGAGTATAACCTTATAAACTCCTGACCTTTAGGCAATTCATCAGACAAAAAAGCCACTTGTGGCAGGCTCTTGCACTCCTCTACTCCACCGCCGTTTTTGAACACACGAGCCACCTCGCGTATGGTCTTTTCGCCCATGCCGTACGAGAGGATATCGGCTTTAGAGGTTTGCAGTATCGACGGCATAAGCTGGTCGTCCCAATAGTCGTAGTGCGAAAACCTACGCAGCGAAGCCTCGATACCACCGATTAATACAGGTACATCGGGATATAGGTTTTTTAGAATGTTGGTATAGACCGTTGTGGCGTTGTCGGGACGGAAGCCCGCCTGTCCGCCAGCGGTGTAGGCGTCGTTACTACGCAGGCGTTTGGCAGCGGTGTAGTGGTTTACCTTCGAGTCCATACAGCCCGCCGAGACTGCAAAAAACATACGCGGTCTGCCCAGTTTGCGGAAGTCGCGTAGGTCGTCGCGCCAGTTTGGTTGCGGCACTATCGCCACCCGAAGCCCTTCAGACTCCAGCACACGACAAATCAGAGCCGAGCCAAACGAGGGGTGGTCAACGTAGGCGTCGCCCGAGAAAAACACCACATCCAACTCCTGCCAATTGCGAAGCTCTAGCTCCTTCTTGCCCGTCTCCAACCTATCTGTATTCGTATGTTTCTGCATAAACTACCTTTCTCGTTCGTCGATTTTTTTGTAACTCCACTTTAGCATAAATGGCAGAGTTATCACTGTGGTAATGCTCATAATGATTACTATCGAGAATAGCTCGGCGTTGATAAGCCCAGCAGAGTAGGCTATGTTTGCTATGATAATCTCCATGATGCCGCGCCCGTTGAGCCCAATGCCGATAGCCAGCGACTTGGCGTTCGAGAGCCTCGCCATCTTGCCTCCGATAAATCCACCAAAGATTTTCGACACGTAAGAGACAACCAATATCGCCAAGAGCAACCAGACGTTTTGCAACGATAAAAGATTGACCTCCAAGCCGATATAAGCGAAAAATATAGGCGAGAGGAATCCCATAGTCATGCCACTCATGGTTTTAGTGATATTTGCGTGGTTCTCCTCCCCTACGATATTTTTCTGGATAAGCATCGAGGCGAAAAACGCTCCGACAATGAAGTGAAAACCAAGTGTTTCGGCTACAGACGAGAATATCAGCACAAAGAGGAATGTGATTGCCAGAAGGCTCTCTTTGCCTTTGAGTACCCCAATTAATTTGTTGAAGGTCTCCTCCACTATATTGCTCTTTTTTGCCAACCTGTTTGATATATAGTAGGCAAAAGCCAAAAAGCCTATAAAAACGGCCAGTTTTGCCACAGATTTTGCCGTGGTTATCACAAGGGTCTTTACATCAAACCCTTCGGAAGGCATATTTACCACAATACCGAGGATCGTCAAGGCAAAGATATCTTGCAGTAGTGT
>CAYFSY010000161.1:0-3763 GCA_964345905.1 uncultured Paludibacteraceae bacterium
TATATCGTTGAGCTACTCTATTCATTTTGTTTCGCACATCAACCACATCACTTCGCCTAAGGAGCTTATCAGAGAGCTTGCGAATCCGCTTACAATTGGGTGCTTGACTACCATTGGAGCCTTCGCTGCTCTGAGGTTTACCTCGTCGTCGCTTTTGCAAGATATGGGGTTGTTCTCAATGTTTGTTTTGATAGGAACTGCACTATTCTGCCTAATATTTCTTCCGCACTTTCTCAAGGGATTTTCTGCCACTAAAAAAAGCACTCTTTTGGATAAAATAGAGAGTGTTGTAGGCTATCAGTACGACACAAAAAAGTGGATAATTCTTTTGATATTTGTAGCGACGGTTGTCGGACTATTTTTCTACCGAGATGTGAAGTTCGATGATGATATGGCTAATATAAACTTTGTGCCACAGCACATTGCTGAAGCCGAGGCTCGCTCTACAGAGATTTTTGGCGACAATAGCAAAGATGTTTACATAGTTACGGGAAGCGACAATATAGAGCATCTGACACAAGAATACACCTCTCTTACAAAACTGCTCAAAGAGCATTTACAGAAAGGAGACGTGCATAAAGTGGTTACTATCAGCGATTTTGTAGTGTCGGTGGAGGAGCAAAAACGCAGGATTGACCGCTGGAATAGCTTTTGGGAAAAACACAGAGACGGGACTTTGAAGCAGATAGACGAGGCGGCTCAGAGGAGAGGCTTCCGGAAAGGTGCCTTCGATGAGTTTGGCGAGATACTTTCCCGCAGCTATGTTCCCTGCACCTACAGCCACTCAGAGATTGGCGATGTGCCTGCTCTCTCGGAGTGGGTCAGCTCGTCGGGCGAGGCGACATCTGTGCTTTGCCGAATTACTATAGAGGAGGAGCAGAAAGCCGCTCTATACGACCAAATCGACCAGCTCAGCCACACCGCCGTGATAGATAGAGCCTACTTCTCATCGAAAATGGTGGAGTCCACAAGTGAGAATTTCAACTACATTCTGTTCATATCGTCGCTGATAGTCTTTCTGGCGCTGCTGGTCTCGTACGGACGCCTCGAGCTCACGCTTATGACCTTCCTGCCAATGGCTATCAGCTGGGTAATAATACTCGGCTTTATGGCAATTGCCGATATAAAGTTCAACATCGTCAATATCGTTTTGGCAACCTTTATCTTTGGTATTGGAGACGACTTTAGCGTCTTTATCATGGACGGACTTTTGGAGGATTATAAAAATGGCAAAAAAGTTCTGGGAGCGCATAAAACTGCCATATTCTTTTCCGCCTTTACCTCTATCGTGGGCATGGGAGTGCTGATATTTGCTCAGCATCCAGCTCTGAAGTCCATAGCACTGATTTCGGTTCTGGGGCTCGGTGTAGTGGTGCTTGTCTCTTACACCGTGCAGCCAATGCTTTTCAGGTTTTTTATCACAAGTCAGACCCAGCGAGGCGGATTTCCACACCCATTCTAAGCGTACTAAACACGCTATATTGCTTCCTCTACTTCCTCGTGGGCTGTATAATCCTGCAGGTATACATACTTGTGCTTATGATTTTACCAATAAAGCGGAGTAGAAAAAAGCTCTCTTTCCATAAAGCTGTATATGGTTTTACCAGAATGTTTATGAATACAATGGTAACTGTAAAAACAATTAGGGAAAATCCATATAACGAGACATACGAGAAACCCGCTGTTATCATAGCAAACCACCAATCCTTTATCGATATTCTGCTACTGCTATCCACTACGCCTAAAATCGTTATGGTAACAAACAGTTGGGTTTGGAATTCGCCATTCTTTGGTTGGATTGTAAAATACGCAGACTTCCACCACTCAGCCGACGGCTACGATTCGCTTGCCGAAAAGCTGCGTGAGCGAGTTGCCGAGGGCTACTCTGTTGTGATATTCCCCGAAGGCACGCGTTCTGTGGATTGCTCTATTCAGAGGTTCCACAAGGGTGCATTCTATTTGGCGCAACTGCTGAAGCTCGACATAGTGCCGATGATGATATACGGAGCGGGACAAATCTCTGCCAAAACTCAAGGATTCTACATCAAGCGAGGAGTGGTTGTAACAAAGACCATGAAGCGTGTGGAGCACGGCGACACCTCGTTTGGAGAGACCTATCAAGAGCAGGCAAAAAACTACCGCAAATGGTATATCGAGCAATATCGCGAGCTCAACGACAAATACGGACGCACCAGCAATCCGTACTTCAGAGATGCTCTGATAAAAAACTACATCTACAAAACCCCTGTGCTTGAGTGGTATATGCGTGTAAAGTGCCGCCTCGACGGCTACTACAACCTCTGGGATAGGCTTCTGCCTCGCGATGCAAAGATTACAGACGTAGGCTGTGGATATGGGCAACTCTCTCTGATGCTGGGCTTGCTCTCGCCAGAGCGGGAAATTTTGGGAATTGATTATGATAAAAATAAAATAGATTTGGCGGAACACTCGTTCCTTGCAAAGCGGACAAACGTCAAGTTCCTTGCAGCAGATATGCGGAGCATAGAGCTGCCGAAATCCGATGCCGTGATTTTTAACGACAGCCTTCACTACGTCGATGACACTACTCAGGAGGCAATACTCGGGAAAGCCGTCGAGTGCCTCAACCCCAATGGAATGGTGGTTGTACGTGATGGAGACTCGTCACAGAATGCGTCGCACGAAAAGATTGAAAAAACCGAAGTGTGGTCAACCAAGATAATCAAGTTCAATAAGACTTCCCAAGAGTTGAGCTTTGTCAGCTCGGAGTGGATGCAGCGGTTTGCCGCTGCCAACGAGCTGAATATCAAGACTCAGAGGTGCGACAGCAGCACTTCCGAGACGTTATACATTTTAAGCAGAAAGAGCGATGCAGAGGTTTGATGTAGTGATAATCGGTGGCGGGCTCGGCGGGCTTGCCTGTGGCGTGATGCTCAGCAAAGAGGGACTTAGCGTCTGTGTGCTCGAGCAGCATAGCGTGGTGGGCGGTTGCCTTCAGTCGTTTCGCCGCGAGGGTCGCACGCTCGACACTGGAATGCACTACGTGGGCAGCCTTTCCCAGGGGCAGGTTATGCACCAATACCTGAAGTACTTTGGCGTGGTGGAGTCGCTTCGTCTGCAAAAGTTAGACGAGAGCGGCTTTGATGAGTTCCACTTCCCCGACGGCACAAGCTATCGCCACGCAATGGGCTACGAGAATTTTATCGAAACTCTTGCAGCGGATTTTCCTGAGGAGCGGGCGGGACTGGAGGCTCTCTCTAAATCTATCCGCGAGGTGGGCGAACTGATTTCGCCAAATGTTCTGCTCGAAGGCAAAATCTCTAACAATGGCATCAGATATATGTCAGACTCCGCTTATCAGACGATATGCAAACATATAAAAAGCGAAAAACTACGAAACGTATTGGCGGGTAATAGTAGCCTATATGCAGGCGATAAATCAGCTACTTCGCTCTACGAGTATGGAATGATAACCCACTCCAACATCGAGGGTGCATACACTTTTGTTGATGGCTCGCAGCAGTTGGCTGATGCTTTGGCAGATGTGATTAAGAAAAACGGTGGCGAGGTTCGTCTTGGTGCAGAGGTGCGAAAAATTTATCTTGAAGGTAACACCGCTGAATATGTGGAGACAAGTGATGGAGAGCGGCTGCAAGGCAAACATATTATATCATCGCTACACCCCGCTGTTACTTTTTCTTTATTAGAAAATAATACTGTCTATAAGAAAGCATTTTTTACGCGTATGAATTCGCTAAAGAATACCTACGGAGTATTTTCTACA
>CAYFSY010000162.1:0-3753 GCA_964345905.1 uncultured Paludibacteraceae bacterium
GTCTCAGCCCAAAGCCAGTCGATGTACGGGTGGTTGAAGTATTTTTCAGGGATTTTTTTATGCTTTTTGCCATAAAAAAGCAGGCCGCTTTCATCCGTACTCAATGCTTTCAGAGCAGGCGCTGCTCCCTCAGCTGGCGTATTGCAGAGCGGACGGAAAAGCACGTCTGCCAGAGGGTCGAACCAACGTCCCAGCCTTATCATATCACTATCTACTATGCCGGGGTCTGTAGCAACAATCTTGTGCTTAGAGATTTGAGCTAGTTTAGCGGTAAATAGCATAAGTGCCAACTTGCTTTTTGCATAGCTTTTTAGTTGCCCAAAACTCCTTTCGCCCGTTTCAAACAGCGATTTATCAACCGAGACCGCCACACGCGAGATAGAGACTGTATTGACTATCACGCCACCGCTCGCCATCCGCTGCTCGAGCAGGCGAGTGAGCAGATAAGTACCAATGTAGTTTACTCCGACGCTTCGCTCAAAGCCGTCAGCCGTCAGCTCAAAGTTTCTACACATCACACCTGCGTTGTTTAGCAAGCCGACTGGAGTTATCTCGTTTTTATCTAATTCATCGCAAAAACCTACAATAGACTCTATTCTATCAAGGTCGAGTGCCAGCACATCTATATTTGCCTCTGGGAACTCCTCTAAAATCTCTGCTCGAAGCTGCTCTGCTCGCTTGGTATTGCGACAAGCCATAAGCACGGGTCTGCCTTGTGCTACCAGCTCCCGCGTCACCTCAAAGCCAATACTGCCTGTGGCACCTGTTACTATTATTGGATTGTTCTGCATTGGGATTTTATTTTTCACTAACTGTTTTTTATGCAACAAATAAAAAAAGACTTAGCTCAATAGCCCTGAAAGCCATCGGCTAAATCTTTTATCTATCATACTCTAATCATTTCTTTTTCCAGCCGTCTCTGAGCGTAACAGTACGGTTGAAAATAAGCTTTTCGGCAGTAGAATCCTCATCCACACAGAAATAGCCTAGGCGAGTAAATTGGAACTTATCCATAGGCTTTGCACCTGCAAGGCATGGCTCCAGCTTACACTCCGTAAGCACCTTTTTAGAGTCTGGATTCATCAGTTCGCGGAAGTCTCTCTCGTCTGCCGAAGGGTCTTCTACAGCGAATAGCCTGTCGTAGAGCCTCACCTCTGCCGAGACGCAGTCATGTGCCGAAACCCAATGCAGAGTTCCTTTAACCTTGCGGTTAGATTGCGACATGCCACTCTTAGTCTCAGGGTCATAGGTACAATACACCTCCACCACATTGCCATCAGCATCTTTTTTGCAACCAGTGCACTTCACTATGTAGGCACTCTTCAGGCGAACCTCCTGATCTGGCGAAAGGCGGAAGTAGCCCTTTGGCGGATTCTCCATAAAGTCGTCGCGATCTATGTAGAGCTCGCCCGAGAACTCTATTTCACGTGTGCCTGCCTCAGGGTCTTCAGGGTTGTTTTCTGCGGTAAGCTTTTCAGTCTTGCCCTTTGGGTAGTTTTCTATAATGAGCTTGATTGGATCTAGCACCGCCGAAACGCGCTTTGAGGTCTTGTTCAGGTCGTCTCTTACAGCAGACTCCAAAAGCGAAATATCGTTTAGAGCATCAAACTTGGTATAGCCAATTTTACCAATAAAGTCGCGGATAGATTGTGGTGTGTAGCCACGGCGACGCAGTCCGCATAGAGTAGGCATGCGAGGGTCGTCCCAACCGCTTACTAATCCCTCCTCTACCAGCTGCAATAGCTTACGTTTACTCATTATGGTGTAGGTGAGGTTGAGGCGGTTGAACTCGCGCTGCTTAGGACGATAGTCTGCACAAGCAAACTGGTCTAAATACCAGTCGTACAGCGGACGATGAACCTCAAATTCAAGGGTACAAATCGAGTGCGTTACTCCCTCGAAGTAGTCGCTCTGTCCGTGAGCAAAGTCGTACATCGGATAGACCTTCCAAGTGTTACCTGTGCGGTGGTGCGGGTGAGACGTGATAATGCGGTACATTATCGGGTCGCGGAAGTGCATATTTGGGTGAGCCATATCTATTTTAGCACGAAGCACCATTTTGCCGTCAGGAATTTCGCCATTGGTCATTTTCTCAAACAATGCAAGGTTCTCCTCCACAGTGCGGTTGCGATACGGACTCTCTGTACCTGCAGTCGTAGGCGTGCCCTTCTGCTTTGCAATCTCCTCTGAGGTCTGCTCATCTACATAAGCCTTACCTTCTCTGATAAACCTCACTGCCAAGTCGTGCAGTTGCTGGAAGTAGTCGGAGGCATAATAGACGTTCTCCCACTGGAAACCAAGCCACTGTATATCCTCCATGATAGCATCTACGTACTCCACATCCTCTTTTACTGGATTGGTGTCGTCGAAGCGAAGGTTGCAGATGCCGCCATACTTCTGTGCTATGCCGAAGTCTATGCAGATAGCCTTGGCGTGTCCGATATGCAGATAGCCGTTTGGCTCAGGCGGGAATCTGGTTTGGATTCGTCCGTCGTTGAGCCCTTTGGCTAGGTCTTCTTCTACTATTTGCTCAATAAAATTGAGTTGCTTTTTCTCCTTGTCTAAAGTGTTTTCTGCCATAATTATTGCGATTTTTCTATTCAAAAACTCAAACTGCAAAGTTAGTAAAAAAATTGTTTTTCTTGCTAATATATTTTTTTATAACGCTTTTAGAGAGTTTTACCACTTAAATCTTTTAGAAAGAATATTTTTGCCATATCAAAAAAAAATTGTATCTTTGCAGTCCGAATTTTTTAACATATAAAAGTAATTTGTTTTATGCATTTAACACCAGAACAAAAGAAAGAGATCTTTGCTAAGTACGGAAAGTCTAATACCGATACTGGTTCTCCAGAGAGCCAAGTGGCGCTATTTTCAGCCCGTATTAGCCATTTGACCGAGCATCTGAAGGTCAATCACAAAGATTATAGCACAGAGAGAGCACTAAAGATGCTCGTAGGACAACGCCGTCGTGTTTTAGACTATCTAAGAGACAAAGACATTGAGCGTTATCGTAACATCATCAAAGAGTTGGGTATTAGAAGATAATCTTCTACAATTCTTTAGAAAAACATCAGAAACATCACCAGTGTCTAAAAGAAAAGTCATTGGTGATTTTTTTGTTAAAATTTCGATAAAACTCAACGAAGCATACTCTGCATATCAATAAAATGTATTAACTTTGTAAACTTTTTTTGAAACGAATTTTATTAAAATATATTTATAACATAAAAATGGATAAATTAAGCTACGCTTTGGGTTTAAGCTTCGGACAGCAGATTGCCCAAACAAACCTACAAATATCTGATTTCAAGTCATTTATGAGTGGAATTCAGACGATACTCGAAGGCAAAACCCCAGAGGTGGATTTGGCCGAGTGTCAGCAGATTCTGAATGACTACTTCACCAAGATGCAAGAGGATGAGATTGCTCGCAGCGCAGAGGCAAAGAAAGCAGGCGAAGAGTTTTTGAAAGAAAACGGCAAACGCACTGAGGTAAAAACTACCGCCAGCGGGCTACAGTACGAGGTTCTAAAAGAAGGTAAAGGTGATAAGCCAAAGGTTGATGATATAGTAAGAGTACACTACCATGGAACATTGATCGACGGCACTGTTTTCGACTCATCTGTTAAGCGTGGTGAGCCAGCAGAGTTTGGCGTAAACCAAGTGATTCAGGTCTGGGTAGAGGCTCTACAGCTTATGCCTGTTGGCTCAAAATACAGACTCTATATTCCATACAACTTAGCTTACGGAC
>CAYFSY010000163.1:0-3734 GCA_964345905.1 uncultured Paludibacteraceae bacterium
GAGGGTACATCATGCAGAGCCACTTGTCGTGACGAGTTAGATCTTCACCTTGTTTACCCACTATTTCGCCCAACCATTTTTTTATTTTCGGGTGGTTCACGTTGTCGTTATATACCCATTGTTCGTTTCCGGTATTATAGGGAGGGTCGATATAAATACATTTAATTCTACCCTCGTATTCAGGAAGAAGAGATTTTAAAGCTTCGAGATTATCACCATGGATAATTTTATTCCCACTTTTTATTTCATTTGTTTGTTTTCCATCTTCAAAGGTAAATCCATATTTATGTTCTAAAACTCTGAACGGAACATCTTGATGATGGTTAACGACTTTATCTTTTCCAATCCAATGAAGTATAGGCATTTTTTTAGTAGATTATTTTATTTTCCCTATTTTGCCTCGCAAAGTTAGCAAAAACTTTTAGATATTTTGACAACTTTATAAAAAACATCTAAAAAAGCAAAAATGTTCGCGGACAGACACGCAGGTCTGCCCCTACCTTTTTATCCTATTTTACATTTCAACGATTCAACGCCTCAACGATTCTCAATTTTCCCAATCATCTCTTTGTAGATTTCAAAGATTTTTTCGTGCTTCAGGACGGCTGGCATGCCTGTGTCGGAATCCTCGCAGATAGACTGTATCAGCGGGATTTGTGCCAAAAGTGGCAAACCGTGTTTCTCCGCCAGACGCTTTACGCCCTCACGACCAAAGATATAGTACTTATTTTCAGGCAGTTCGGCAGGCGTAAAGTAAGCCATATTCTCCACTAGTCCGAGTATCGGCACGTTGATTTTTGGATTCTGAAACATCTCTATTCCCCTTACTACATCAGCCATTGCCACCTCTTGAGGTGTAGAGACTATTATCGCACCTGAAAACTTCAGTTTATCCACGATAGTGAGGTGGATGCCGCTTGTGCCGGGTGGCAAGTCCACCACAACGTAGTCGCGCTCGCCCCAATTTGCCTCCTCTATAAGCTGCCTTATGGCGTTTGAAGCCATTGCCCCACGCCACACTACCGCCTGCGAAGGGTCAACGAAAAAGCCAATCGAGAGTAGCTTTACGCCATACTTTTCGGCTGGCTCCATCAGGTCTTTGCCATTTACCACTGCGAGAGTAGGTCTGTACTCCTCCACTCCAAACATCTTTGGCACAGAGGGTCCGAAAATATCGGCGTCGAGAAGCCCCACCTTGTAACCCATCTTTGCCAATGCTGTAGCGAGGTTGGCAGCTACGGTGGACTTGCCTACACCGCCCTTACCCGACGACACAGCGATGATATGCTTAGCATTGATTGCTGGCTGAGCCTCTACCACAGGCTTTGGCTGAGGTTGAACAACGGCAATCTGCACATCTACATCATCACCCGCATGTCGCTTTACTGCCGCTACAGAAGCTTTCTGCACCGACTTCATAAATGGCGAATTCAGTTTTGGCGAAACGAGCGAAAACGACACCGACTTGCCTTCGATACGAATGTCGTCTGCAACCATGCCGCTCTCCACGATATTTTTCTCCTCGCCCGGATAGCGGATCTCCTTTAGTGCATCTAAAATTAACTGTGGGTATATACTCATTTTTTTATAAATTTATTTTGTTAAACTATTCTTATTCATATAATTATCTACTAAACTTTGTAGTTCATCACGCTTTTTTCGGAAACTATCCATTTCAGCAGAATCTGAATGTAGCTCGTTGTGTCCGAGCATTCTATTTAGCCTTTCGATAGTGGGTAGAAAATCAAGTGTCTCTTGCAAGAGAAAAGCCTCTGAAAACCGCTCCCACACTATCATCTTAGTCAGTTCCGAAGGGTGCACCATATCATCTGCAAAAAAGCGATAGTCGCGAAGCTCGTCGAGCACAATCTCGTAGGCAGGGAAGTAGATTATATCCTCGAACTCCTGCCTCAGCTCCTCGATAGCGAGTAGTAGAGTGGCTTTGCTCAGCGAATTTTCCTCAGCTCCACGCCCAAGGTAGCGAATCGGACTGACGGAAAAAATCAGCCTCAGATGTGGGTTAAAAGCCTTTAGCTCCCGCACCAAAGCCGAGTAGCGGTGGATAATCTCCCCTACTGTAATCCGCCTCTCTGTGAACTCCCTTTGGGGTAGTTTATGGCAGTTAGCCACTACCCTGCCCTGCCGCTCATAGACACGCGCAGAGCCGAAGGTAAGAATCAGGCAGTCAGCCACCTTCAGAGCCTCGTGAGCCTCTGAAATAGATGTGTTGATTTTCCTAAGCGACTCCGCCAGACTTGCCGACGAGAAACTTCCGTGATGAAAGTCGCTGTGATACAGTCCGTTGTAGAGAAACAAGTCGTTTTCCCGGAACACCCTGCCCTCCATTATCATCTGAAGCGAATCGGCTATGGATATTGGGTTAAAGAGTATTCCAAAGGGATTGCTGATATTTTGCAGGCGGTAGTAAGAGAGCCTCTTGGCAATGTTTTCCGAAAAGCAAGAGCCCAAAAGCAAAAAGTGGCTTTTATGGCTAAATATCTGATTTTTCTGTACTTCCACCTCGGTTTGTAGTTTCCTCATCTCGCTTCTCTCCTCTATTCAGCTAAAACATTGAAAATGAAAAATCTATATCGGATATAAAGGTAAAAGTCTCTCCCCTGCTGTAGGTGGTAAATATACCCGAAACTCGCTGACTCTCATCACTCACGCAACGGATGTTTGTATAGACCTCCGCCGGCGGATTCGAGAAAATCGGATTGGGTACGCCCGTCTCTGCACTTACCTGAGAGATAAAAACTGCATACTGGTTATTGAAGTTATCGATGCGAAAACAGAGCGTATCGCCTTTGTGAATGCCGTCAAAGATAAAATACGGCATCGGATAGACGTTTGCACTGGTGTTGATAAACTCCTCTGGCATAAGCATAAAGAAGTCGAACATACCGATGGTGTCGCCATGGCGCCAGTCGTAGAGGCAGAAGTTGTTTTCGGTGGTGCCGAACACCTGCCCATAAACAAAGAGTATAGGCATTTTCTCTATCACGATGCTCGAAAGGCGGACTGAATCTACCCTCGGCGAGTTTGGCATGATGGATTTTGCCATGTAGTGCTCCTCTGTGCCGTCGAAGTCGAAGTCGTAAAAGACATCTAACACATAGCTCTCGGCTGCTATAAGTGGCAGGTTATCAACGAAATACCGCCCCGCTAAAGTGTCCTTTTCCAACCAAATCTGATTACCTCGGTAAGTTACCGAAACCCTCGCATCATTCACAGCGATAGGCTTGCCCTCCTCGAAATAAGGCATTGATTTTGAGATATTTACATAATTCCGAGAGGTATCTTGCGAAAAGGCTGCAAAAATCACCAAACGAGGCTCGGCAGAGCTGGTATGCACCTCGATAGGTGCATCGCAAGCTGTAGCAAACCAAGCCACTAAACCAATTAAAATCAACGATTTATAAAAAAACTTTCTCATCTTGCTGCATTCTTAACCTTTATATCCTCCACAAAAATCCAACGCCCTTTTCTGAGCCTATAGGCGTTGACTGAAAAGTCTGGTCCGTAAGAGAGCACCTTGCCGTCCACCACCTCCATTGGCGAGAGGTTGTCGAGCTCCAGACGCTTCTTTCGCTTGTTGTAGCTCAGAAACATGGTTACTCGCTTGTCGTACTCAAAGATGAGGCGGTGTTGGCTGATGATGTGCTTTTCTCCGTAGAAATCCTCCTCAGTATGCACGAAAAGTGGCTGCCCAAGCAGCAATTCACCTGAGCTAA
>CAYFSY010000164.1:0-3664 GCA_964345905.1 uncultured Paludibacteraceae bacterium
TAGTGGGCTTACAGCCAGATACTACTTATGAGTTCTATGCTTATGCTACTACAGCTGTCAATACTGTTGGTTATCGTGGAGCAACACTTACGTTCCGTACGTTGGCTCATACAAGACCTACTGTAGTGACTGGTGCTGCTACCAACGTAGCTTGCGACGCTGCAACTTTAAGCAAAACTGTCACAGCCGGCACTGAGCCTATCATCGCTGAGGGAATTATGTACAGAACGGAGAATAGCTCTATATTCTCTGAGGCTCCAGCAGGTGGACAGCTGACTGCTCTGATACCAGAGACAAAGTACTACTACTTCGCATACGCTACTACAGCTACATTCCAAATGGTAACTGGTGATACATTGAACTTCACTACACCTGAATGCCCACAAGTAGGCTTAGAGATAGCAGAAAGTTCTATTAGTATCTATCCAAATCCAGCTAAGGATGAAGTGAATATAGCTATAGATGGCATGACTGCTGACGCTACTGCAACTATCTTCGATATGCAAGGTAAAGTTGTAGGTAAGGCTACAGTTTCTGCCACTACAGGCAAGGCTACGGTAGATGTATCTACATTTGCTGATGGCACATACATTGTACGTATAGTATCTAAGGATATCAATCGTGTAGAGCGTCTGATTATCAAAAGGTAATCATTCGAATCGAAAGTTGATAAAACTATAATTGAAAAAAGGGCTAATCCGATAGAGGGTTAGCCTTTTTTTGTTTCAACAACATCTTTATAATGCACTATTGTAGCATTACACAAAACTATAAATTGCAAATTGACAATTATTTTGTAACTTTGTGCTCCAAAAATTTGAATTTGTCAAAAAAACAAGAAGATAATATATGAACTTTGTGGAAGAACTCAAGTGGCGTGGAATGATTCACGACATGATGCCTGGAACTGAAGAACAGCTCCAAAAAGAGATGACAACAGCCTATGTGGGTATAGACCCTACAGCAGACTCATTGCATATCGGACACTTGTGTAGCGTAATGATGTTGAAACACTTTCAGAACTGCGGACATAAGCCTATCGTCGTAGTAGGCGGTGCCACAGGTATGATTGGCGACCCATCAGGCAAGTCAGACGAGCGAAACCTACTCGACGAGGCTACCCTACGCCACAACCAAGAGGCTATCAAAAAGCAGTTGGCAAGATTCCTCGACTTCGAGGCAACAACGCCAAATGCCGCTGAGATTGTCAACAACTACGATTGGACAAAAGAGGTCTCTTTCCTGGACTTTGCAAGAAACATAGGCAAGCATATCACGGTTAACTACATGATGGCAAAAGACTCTGTAAAGAAACGCCTAAGTGGCGAGTCGCAGAGTGGGATGTCATTTACTGAGTTTACTTATCAGCTGCTACAAGGATTTGACTTCCTGCACCTATACAAAACCAAAAACTGCAAGCTACAGATGGGCGGTTCAGACCAGTGGGGCAACATTACCACAGGTACAGAACTGATTCGCCGCAAAGAGAACGGCGAGGCGTTTGCTCTTACTTGTCCGCTGATAACTAAGGCAGACGGCACTAAGTTCGGCAAAACCGAGTCTGGCAACGTTTGGCTTTCGGCAGAATACACCTCTCCATACAAGTTTTATCAGTTTTGGCTAAACACCTCTGACGACGACGCAGAGCGTTATATCAAGATATTTACATACCTCTCTAAAGAGGAGATTGCTACACTGACAGCCGAACACAGTGAGGCTCCCCACCAACGCAAACTACAGAAGCGTTTGGCGGAGGAGGTTACTCGAATGGTGCATTCAGATGAGGCTCTGAAGCAGGCACAAGATGCCACAGAGATACTTTTTGGCAATGCCACAACGGAGATGCTAAAATCAGCAGACCAAAAGACACTAATGGCTGCACTTGATGGTGTGCCACAGTTTGAGGTGGATAGAAAGCTATTCGATGAGGGGGTACAACCATTGGCGCTTTTAGCCGAGCTTACTCAGATTTTTCCTTCGAAGGGCGAGGCGAGAAAGACTATTCAAGCAAACGGACTCAGCCTCAATAAAGAGAAACTTACAGACATTGACCAACTCATTACCTCTGCTGAACTGCTCGGCGGACGCTATCTACTATTCCAAAAAGGCAAGAAAAATTACTACTGCGTAATCGCAAAATGAAAGACGAATACTTCATGCAGCAGGCTCTGCGTGAGGCAGAGAAGGCATATCTGGCTGGCGAAGTGCCTATCGGTGCAGTAGTGGTGTCGGCAGACGGCAGAATTATCGCTCGTAGCCACAATCAGACTGAGTTGCTCAACGATGTTACGGCTCATGCCGAGATGCTGGCGATAACCTCTGCTGCTACGTTTCTTGGCGGCAAATATCTGACAGACTGCACTCTATACGTTACTCTTGAGCCTTGCCTGATGTGTGCAGGAGCTTTGGCATGGTCGCAGATTTCGCGGGTGGTTTATGGTGCTTCAGACCCCAAGCGTGGATTTAGCAAGCAACCAAATTCAGATAAAATTTTTCATCCGAAAACTGTGGTAGAGAGCGGACTTCTCGCTGAGGAGTGTGGCGAAATTGTCAGAAAGTTTTTCTCAGAAAAGCGCAAATAGAGAGTAGGTAATAGTCAAACAAAAAGATTAATCCATATGGATTAATCTTTTTTATTATTAGCTCCTATAAAAAACACTAGTCTGCTATACCAGCAAAATCTGTGTGAGCATTACGTTTACGCCAAGAAGAAGTATCGAAGAGTATACTACAGCACTTGTAGAGGCTCTACCCACATCTAATGCACCACCATAAGCATAGTAGCCATAAAATGCAGAGACAGATGCTATCACAAAGCCAAAGAAAAACGACTTTATGAGCGAATAGAAAAAGTAATATGGTACAAAAGAGTATTGGATACCATATATAAATTCCGAAAGCGGAATCATATCGGTAAACACAGCTACACCAGCACCACCTATCAGACCAAAAAACACGCTAAGAGTTACCAACATAGGCATGCAGAGCATCAGTCCTACAACTTTTGGTAAAATCAGGTAGTTGGCAGAGTTTACACCCATAATCTCCAGAGCGTCTATCTGCTCGGTAATGCGCATTGTACCAATTTCTGAAGCGATATTCGAACCAACCTTACCAGCCAAAAGCAGGCTCATAATAGTAGATGAGAACTCAAGCAGAAGCGTATCGCGAAGCACTAAGCCTGTGCTGTAACTTGGCAACATTGGGTTTTCTGTATTCATAATGGTCTGCATAGTCATTATCACACCCATAAAAACGGATATAATGACTATAATTGCTATTGCCGAAATACCAAGCTTGTGCATCTCGGCAGGGAGCTGTCTCCAAAAGATTTTTGGATTATCTGGACGACTCAACGTTTTGCGCATAAGCTGAACGTATCGTCCAGTGGTCTCTATCATTGAAATTAGTATCATATTGTTTCAAAATACAAACAGTCTGCAAAGATACGATTTTTTTCATGAATGTATTTAATGATTTGTTGAACAATTTTTTACTGTGTATTGCCTAAGTGGATAGGAATATCGTAAAAGTATGAATAATAAAAAGGCTAACCCATGTAGGATCAACCTTTAAAATATAATGCTTTTAAGCTATCAGCTCACTTAACTACCACCTTCACAGTCTCTACAGAGTTGCCTGTACGGAGTGTTACCATGTAAAC
>CAYFSY010000165.1:0-3605 GCA_964345905.1 uncultured Paludibacteraceae bacterium
GTAGGTAGCTTCATCCATCACAGACACCTCTACAACAACGGTACCTGCATAATTGCCAGGATTCCCGTAATTACCCGTATTACCATAGCTACCAGGGTTGCCATAATTGCCCGGATTGTCGTAGCCGTAATTGCCATAGTTGCCACCCATATTCACTTCCGAACGCACCACAATCTCCTTTACCTCTGTATTGGAGTTTAGCCTCACTCTTTGGCTAAAGATAGGGCGCGATGTGCCGTAGTAGCCCACATCATAGACCTCTACAAAATACTCGCCTCTCTGTAGGTTGGCTATCATGCAGGTATTTACCTCATCACACATCTTGATTCCATCGACATATACATCGATAGGTGCATTGCACTCGATACGAATACCGCCACTATTGAGCGTAGGTTTGCGCAGTTGTTGTCTCCTCTGTGCCGACACATCAGCGGCAGACAGTATCATAAGCATTGACAATAAAATTACGTAGGTCTGTTTCATCTTGTTTTATTTTTTGAATTAATAATGTTACAAAGGTAGTGATTTTTTTATTAATTGAGCAGCGTAGCAATGTAGAAATTGAGAAATTATTTTTGTTTCTAACACAAGGACAAGTTCCATATGGTCGCCGAGCTGTGGTTACGGAGCGAAGTCGAAGTAAGTAGAAGCGGGAGTGGAGTTGCAAAAATTCCTCCCCTTGTGGGAGGTTAGGTGGGGTAAAAAAGCAAGGACGAACCCAATCGGTTCGCCCTTACATATAAAATTCAAAATCCTTAGGAAAAGATATTACCAAGCAAATAGCGGCATACCTTCCATATAAGAATTTACTTTCGCGCGTACAGCTGCGATAGTCTTTTCATTTTCGTGGTCTGAAAGCACGGTGTCTATCAGCTCTACGATTACAGGCATAAAGTCCTCTTTTGCACCACGAGTAGTGATAGCAGGAGTTCCGAAGCGCAAGCCTGAGGTCTGGAACGGACTGCGGCTATCGAATGGCACCATGTTCTTGTTGGTAGTGATATCTGCCTGCACAAGCACATTCTCTGCCACCTTACCTGTCAGATTTGGGAATTTAGAGCGTAGGTCGAGCAGCATAGAGTGGTTGTCTGTGCCACCTGATACAATCTGGTAACCCTTATCGATGAACGCCTGAGCCATTACAGCAGCGTTTTTCTTCACCTGAGTCTGATAAGTTACATATTCTGGCTGCAATGCCTCGTAGAAAGCAACTGCCTTAGCTGCGATAACGTGCTCAAGTGGACCGCCTTGGATTCCTGGGAATACAGCGCTATCAAGTATAGCAGACATCATTCTTATCTCGCCCTTTGGAGTAGTCTTGCCCCATGGATTTGGGAAGTCTTTACCCATAAGGATGATACCACCGCGAGGACCGCGTAGAGTCTTGTGAGTAGTAGATGTTACTATATGAGCGTGTTTTACTGGGTTGTCGAGCAATTTTGCAGCGATAAGACCTGCTGGGTGTGCCATATCTACCATAAATATAGCACCAATCTCGTCGGCAACCTTGCGGATACGAGCGTAATCCCATTCGCGAGAGTAAGCCGAAGCACCTGCCACGATAAGTTTTGGTTTCTCAGCGCGAGCTACCTGCTCAAGCTGGTCGTAATCTACGCGTCCGTCCTCCTCTTTCACGTTGTATTCCAACGCTTTGTAGGTCATACCCGAGAAGTTTACAGGCGAACCGTGCGAAAGGTGTCCACCGTGCGAAAGGTTCAAGCCTAAGAACTTATCACCAGGATTCATACAAGCAACAAACACAGCCATATTAGCCTGTGCGCCAGAGTGTGGCTGTACGTTAGCCCATTCTGCATCGAAAAGCTCTTTGATACGGTCGATAGCGAGCTGCTCGCTCTGGTCAACTATCTGGCAACCACCATAATAGCGTCTGTTTGGATAACCCTCTGCATATTTGTTGGTCATCACACTACCCATAGCCTGCATCACTTGGTCAGAAACGAAGTTCTCTGATGCAATGAGTTCAATACCATGCAACTGACGGTTGCGTTCCATTTCGATTAATTCGAAAATTTTTGTGTCTCTATTCATAACTTATAATTATATTGATTTTAATTTATTACAAACTGATTTGCAAAGATAACATTTTTAATTGACAAATAAAATAGAATTACGTAGAAATTTTCAGCAAAATGCTTCCGCATATCTCTTTAGTAACTCTTTGGCATATTCCGTAACCTCAGCTAAACCGCTTTCGCCCGAATATCCGTTGATAATCATCAGCAGATTAGTGGTTTCCAACGATATTTTAGTGCGTTCCTCGTCGCTTGTAGGTGTGCCGATGCCGCCGATGCTGTCTCTATAGACAGGCAGCCCCTCGATATTGAGTAGCCCGCGACCGATAGCCTCGAACCTCTCGCCCGCTCTGCCTACGCCCAGCACCAAATCTCCCTCGATTCTATCCGCATCAAACCCGCCGATAGAGTAGCCCGACCTCAAAGAGACGAGGTTTATTAAATCCACCAGCGTGCTAATCTGGTAGAGCGGAATCCCGCGTACAATCCGCCTGCAGAGCGCCTCTGCCGAAGGACGATAGCGGTTTGGCTCTTTGCCAAGCCTCTTGTAAGCCTCGCGAGTCTCTACAATGTTTGGTAGTTTATTTATCTGATTTAGAGGTGTTTCTGCTGCAAACTTCTGGGAGAACGCATCGATTTCTTGCCAAAGTTCAGCATCGTAAGGCGTATTTTTTACCCTACATTGGATAGCCGAAAATGCAAATTGCGGACACGCCTCTAAAATTTCGTCGGATACTGAGATTTTTATCATTCTTTTTTTGTGAATTATATTGCTGAATTTCAGATGTTTATATTTTTTATAAAAATCGCTTTAACCTTTTTAGTCCCTTGAAGGGTGCATATTTCGCTTTTAGGTCAAAGCAGTTACGAGACGACACAATAGAGCGTTGATGGCTGAAAGCCAAGAAGCTATCGTGCCCATGGTAGCGCCCCATGCCACTATTGCCTACGCCACCGAATGGCAGCTTGTGGTTTCCGAGGTGGAGCAGGGTATCGTTGATGCATCCGCCACCCGAACTTGTCCTATGCAGCATAGTTTTAGCCGTTTTTTTGCTTCCAAAGTAATACAACGCCAGAGGCTTTTCCTTTGAGTTGATGTAGTTTATCGGCTCCTCGATGTCTCGGAATGTGAAAATCGGCAGTATCGGACCGAAAATCTCCTCTTGCATTATCTCGTCGTCGAGGCTCAAGGAGTCAATCAAAGTCGGCTCGATAAACCTATCTGCCCAATCCACCTTGCCGCCGTGTAGAATCCGCCCTTTTTCCATCAAGCCCGTGAGGCGTTCCATCGCTTTGCTGTTGATGATTCGCGGATAAAAGTCGCTCTCTTGTGGCTTCTCGCCAAACATTTCCCCAAGCGTGGCTCTCATCTTTCCTACCAACTCATCTTTTATCGAAGCGTGAACGAACAGATAGTCGGGTGCTACGCAGGTCTGCCCTGCGTTGATAGTTTTTCCCCACATTATCCGCCGTGCTGCAGTGGTTAAGTCCGCGTCCTTATCGACTATGCACGGACTCTTCCCGCCCAGTTCGAGCACTACAGGCGTAAGGTGCTCTGCGGCAGCCCGCATC
>CAYFSY010000166.1:0-3595 GCA_964345905.1 uncultured Paludibacteraceae bacterium
ACCTCGCTCCCACACCCGCAGCTCCATCTCTCGCTCGCCTGTGATTCTGATAAACTCCGTATTGACCCTTTCGGGGAAAAGTTCGCTCATCTCGACCACTCTTCCGTACTTTTCTACCTCGAAATGCTCCACATCGTCCACCTCTATCACGCAGTGTGGGTTGCCTACAGATACAGCCGTAGCCGTAAATGTGCGGTCTAAAACCTGCAGCTCCTTTGCTACGAATTCCTCATTGTCGGTCAGGATTGGAATGCTCTTTGCTTTGAAATCCGCTCTGCCCATATCCACACTGACGCTCGCCACCTTGCCTCCCTCTGCAGAGAGCTTTAGCTCTTTTATCCCGCTCAGTGTCTCGACAGTGATAGTGGTCTTCTCCTGCGAGATGTTTTCGTAGAAGTATTTTCCCACGCAGCGAATGGCGTTACCGCACATCTTGCCCTCAGAGCCGTCGGCGTTGAACATCCGCATGCGGCAGTCGGCAACCTCAGACCTCATGATAAGCACAATGCCGTCGCCGCCCACGCCAAAGTGGCGGTGGCTTATGGCAATGGATAGCTCTTCGGGGTTCTCGACGGTCTGAGTGAAGCAATCGAAAAAGATATAATCATTCCCCGCTCCGTGCATCTTTACAAAATGCAACGCTGGCAAACCTTTGTTTTTCAAAGCCTTACTCCTCCAACATGTTGTGGAACACGTTTTGCACGTCCTCGTCCTCCTCGATGCGTTCGATGAGTTTATTGACCTGCTCTGCCTGCTCTGGTGTGAGGTGTTTTTGGTCGTTTGGAATGCGTACGAACTCCACTTTGGTAATCTCAAAGCCGTTCTCCTCGAGGTAGTTCTGTATGTTTGAGTTTTCGGTAAATTCACCGTAAACCACGATGTCGCCATCTTCCTCCTCTACAACTTCGTCCACGCCGAAATCTATCAGCTCAAGCTCCAAATCCTCCAACGAAACACTCTCTTTTGGTGCAACATTAAACACACATTTGTGGTCGAAAAGGAACTCAAGGCTGCCTGTGGTGCCAAGCGAACCGCCGAATTTATTGAAGTAAGAACGGATGTTTGCCACAGTACGAGTGGTGTTGTCTGTAGCTGTCTCCACAAAAATCGCCACTCCGAAAGGTGCATAACCCTCGTAGTTTACCTCCTTGTAATCGGTAAAATCCTTGTCTGTAGCCTTTTTGATAGCACGCTCAACGTTGTCTTTAGGCATGTTCTCTTTTCTGGCAGTCTGCATCAGCACCCTCAGGCGAGGATTGTTTTCTGGATACGGACCTGCCTGCTTTACAGCAATAGTAATCTCTTTGCCCAACTTGGTAAACACGCGAGCCATATTGCCCCAACGTTTAAATTTTCTTGCTTTGCGAAACTCAAAAGCTCTTCCCATAATTTATACTTTATTTTATTTGTTCTGATAATATGTGATAAAAACAATTTACAAAGGTACTAAAATTTGGTAATATCGCGATGAGAAAATTACAGTTGGCTACAGTTATGTTAAAAAAATGCTAAAAAATGGCTTATGCGTAACTCTACAGAGGTTTGCACGAAAAAATGTTTTCAAAATGGCAAAAAAAATATTAATTTTGCCCCCGAAAAAATATTTTTAATAAAGAAATAAAAAAGAATTTATGTGTAGAATAGCAAAAATTCACGCAAGAGAGATAATCGATTCACGTGGCAACCCAACTATTGAGGTTGATGTACTACTCGAAAGCGGCGTAATGGGACGTGCCGCAGTGCCTTCTGGCGCTTCTACTGGCGAAAATGAGGCTCTCGAACTTCGCGACGGAGACAAAAAAAGATTCCTTGGCAAAGGTGTAAAAAAGGCTGTAGAAAACGTTAATACAGTGATTGCTGAGGCATTGGTAGGCGAATGTGCTTTAGAGCAACGCAAAATTGACTTAAAGATGATAGAGCTTGACGGCACCAAAACCAAATCTAAGCTCGGTGCAAACGCAATTCTCGGCGTTTCGTTGGCTGTGGCAAAGGCTGGTGCTGAGTACCTCGGACTGCCGCTCTATCGCTACATTGGCGGTGTAAATACCTACACTCTGCCAATCCCAATGATGAATATCATCAACGGCGGTTCGCACTCCGACACTCCTATCGCATTCCAAGAGATTATGATTCGTCCTGTGGGACTTCCTACTTTTAGCGAGGCTTTGAGGTGCGGAGCAGAGGTTTTCCACAACCTCAAAAGTGTGCTTCACGAGCGTGGTCTTAGCACTGCTGTAGGCGATGAGGGTGGTTTTGCTCCTGCTCTAAACGGCACAGAGGACGCTTTGGATTGTGTGCTTAAGGCTATCAAAAAGGCTGGCTACAAGCAGGGTAAAGATGTTACTTTGGCTTTGGACTGTGCTGCCTCTGAGTTTTATGAAAATGGCGTTTACGACTACTCGGTTTTTGAGGGTAAAAAGGGTAAAAAGCTCACTTCTAAAGAGCAAGTGGAGTTTCTTGCCGAGCTGGTAGAAAAATATCCTATCGACTCTATCGAGGACGGAATGGCAGAAAACGACTGGAAAGGCTGGAAAATGCTTACAGACAAGCTTGGAAGTAAGATTCAGCTTGTAGGCGACGACCTTTTTGTTACAAACGTAGAGTATCTGAAACGTGGTATCACAGAGGGTTGTGCAAACTCAATCCTTATCAAGGTAAACCAAATTGGCACTCTAACAGAGACTTTGGACGCTATCGAGATGGCACACCGTGCTGGCTACACATCGGTAACTTCACACCGCAGTGGCGAGACAGAGGACTCAACTATTGCCGACATAGCAGTGGCTACAAATTCAGGACAGATAAAGACTGGCTCTATGAGCCGTTCAGACCGTGTTGCTAAATACAACCAACTTCTCCGTATCGAAGAGGAGCTTGGCAGCTTAGCAAGATATGGTTTTAGAAAATAAATCGGATTAATTCCATACAAAAACAAAACTCCTCAACAATTTAGTTGGGGAGTTTTATTATTTCCAATTAACAATCGGCTTTAGATTACTTCTCTGCAGGCGTTTTTAGAAACTTTATAAGTCTTTTGCAGAAAGCTACAACCTGCTTGCGCTTGATAATAGCCCAAACGATTAGTCCCGCCAAGACGATCAGTCCAAGGACTCCAAGAGCTTTAATCCACGAAATCATCAGGTTGTTTTGGTGGATGAGCTTATCGTGTGCCTCTGGTGTAGCAAACGAAAGTTTGGCTACTTGTGCCACTTTGGTAAGCATCTTGTTTGGAATTGTGCCGTTTGGAATATCTTGGTGACAAGCCACACAAGCGCCTTGGCGTGCAAGTAGATGACGCTGCTCCTCGGTAAGAGGCATAGATGTAGGCCAGTGTGTATCAATGGTCTGCACCTGCTTTCCGTCTGGGTCAACCAGTCGCATAAAGTCACCGTGTAGCCCTTTTATCGCTGCAATTTGTGCCTGAGTATATTTGCTCACGTTGTTGCCCTCAGAGTCGGTAACGTCTGCATAGCGTGCTGTGGCAGGGCCCGCATCATAAATTCCGCCGTCGATGCCGTATCCAGCTGCTACAGGGTTGCCGTGGCAGTCAGAACACTCTCTCGCCTTTACAGAAGTGGTGTGCGGATTGAGTGGT
>CAYFSY010000167.1:0-3578 GCA_964345905.1 uncultured Paludibacteraceae bacterium
CTCGTCGTAAATTGCCTTAAGGCGCCTAAAACTTTCGTCTGGGTCACTGCCTTTGATATAAGTATTTGTATAACTCTGAAAATAAGCAATATATACTTGCGACTTGTATTTTTTAAAGAATTCCATTCCCTCTAGCAACTGCTCTCTGACCGACTTAGAGGGATGGCAGTATGGAGGCAGAAAACTAAGGTTATTGCAATAGATACAGCCACCTGTGCCTTTCGAACCATCGCGATTAGGACAGGTAAAACCCGCATTGACAGAGATCTTCTGCACCCTCGTGCCAAACCTTGCGGTAAGCGTATCTGCAAATTTTTTGTAAAGCATTTCGTCTACTGTAGAAAAGAATTGTGGGCAAAGTTAGGCATTTTTCTATGAAAGAGAAGCAAAACTTTCGATTAATCCCCCTGCAGCTATGCCGCTCTCCCCCTTTAGAAAGGGGGATTAGGGGGGATTCTATATTTTTTCTGACGCCAATAACTTTTACTGTTTTCTGAAATCCAGTGAATTGTAAAAGATATTTTTCATCAAAATACAAAATAGAATTTTGTCAGTTCAAAAAAAAGTATTACCTTTGCAGTCCAAAAAATTTATAGAAGGAAGTTTAAACAATTTAATCAGATATAGAGATGAAAAGGACTTTTCAACCATCAAATAGAAAACGCAAAAACAAACACGGATTCAGAGAGAGAATGGCGACTGCAAACGGTCGTAGAGTGCTTGCTGCTCGCAGAGCAAAGGGCAGAAAGCGTCTGACTGTTTCTGACGAATACACACTCAAAGCGTAAGAGTATCGCCTCTTACTTTATGGTGTTAGAGATAAATTTTAGGGAGGTCTATTCTTTCCTAAGATTTTTTCTGTATAAGAACCTAGCTTAAAAGTTGCGTCTACGACACGCATCACACTACCCTACTCCACCCGCTTAACATCCATCAGAGCAATCTAACAACAAAAATATATTTTCACATAACAAAAAAACTTATCCAAATCTTAACCATTTTTTTATAACTTTGGGGATTGAAACCTGAGCTATGCAGCTATCATAGTAAAACATCAAAAAAAACACAATTTATGGCAAAAGTAAAAAGAGCAAGCAAAAAAGAGACCTTAACAAATAAAATCACAGATTTTTTTCAGAATAATCCAACAGCGAGATACAACTACCGGCAGGTGGCTCACGCCATAGGCATGGGCAAAAAGGACGACAAAGCAGTCGTCATAGAGCTTCTCGATGATATGGCAGAGCAGAAGTTTCTACGACAGACCTCGCGCGGGAAGTTTTCGCTAAACATACAGACAAAGTACGTAACTGGCACAATCGACCGCCAAAGCGTGGCTCACAAGACATACCTTGTGCCAGACGACGGTGGCGAAAACATTTTCATTGCCGAACGCTCTCTGAACCAAGCCATGCAAGGAGACAAGGTAAAAGTAATGCTATTCCCAATCCGCAAGCGGAAAGAGCTTGAAGGCGAAGTGGTAGAGATACTAAAGCGTAAACGCGAGACCTTTGTAGGTATATTCGAAGTGCGTCAGGGAGTATCTTTCCTGAAGGTAGATGCTAAGCAGGTGCCGATGAATATCATAATACCTCAGGGCAAACACAAAAGAGCCAAAGAGGGACAAAAGTGTATAGCAAAAATCACTTTCTGGGGCGACAAATACGAGAACCCAATTGGCGAAATAGTCGATGTGCTCGGCAATATAGGCGAAAACAACACCGAAATGCACGCTATCTTGGCAGAGTTTGGTTTGCCGTATAAATACCCCGATAAGCTGGAGGAGGAGGCAAACAAAATCACAATGGAGCTGACCGAAGAGGAGCTGAAAAATCGCCTCGACTACCGCAGTATTACCACATTTACCAGCGACCCAAAGGATGCCAAAGACTTCGACGACGCACTGTCTGTGCGGATGCTTGGCGAAAACCTCTGGGAGGTGGGTGTACATATAGCAGACGTAACATATTTTGTACGCGAAGACTCGCCGATAAACGAAGAGGCTAAGGAGCGCGCAACCTCTGTCTATCTAGTGGATAGAACGGTGCCGATGCTACCCGAACACATCAGTAACTTCATCTGCTCACTGCGACCAGACGAGGAGAAGTTTACCTACTCGTGTATATTCCAGCTCAACGAAAAGGCAGAGGTGGTAAACTACAAAATCGCTCGAACCATCATAAAGTCTAACCGAAGATTTACCTACGAGGAGGCTCAGGAGGTTATTGAGAGTGGCAAGGGAGACTACGCCAAAGAGATGCTTTGGCTCAACGATTTAGCTAAAAAGCTTCGCGAAAAACGCTTCAAGGCGGGAGCAATAGCCTTTGAACGCTCGGAGGTGAAGTTTGAGATAGATAGCGAGGGTAAGCCACTGAGCGTTTACTTCAAGGATGCGACGGATAGCAACAAGCTGATAGAGGAGTTTATGCTGCTGGCAAACCGTCAGGTGGCGGAACACGTAGGCAAGGCACGCCAAGGCGAGAAAGCCAAGACATTTGTCTATCGTATCCACGACCTGCCAAACCCCGAAAAGCTCACAAACTTCGCTACGTTTATCAAAAAGTTTGGCTACAAGATAAAGACCGAAGGCAAAAAGACCGCCGTCTCGTCATCTATCAACCACCTGCTTGACTCTATAGAGGGAACAAAGGAGCAGAACATGATAGAGACCCTGGCGATTCGCTCGATGGCAAAGGCAATATACTCGACAGAGAACATCGGACACTACGGTCTGGCGATGCCTCACTACACGCACTTTACCTCACCTATCCGCCGCTACCCAGATATGATGGTGCATAGGCTACTGACCCGCTACGCCAACCCAAAAAAGTTTAAGCCAGACAAAAACGACTACCCTATGCTCTGCAAGCACTCATCGGATATGGAGCAACGTGCAGCCCAAGCCGAGCGTGCATCTATCAAGTATAAGCAGGTGGAGTTTCTGTCAGACAAGATTGGTAAGGTTTACGACGGCACCATCTCGGGCGTAAGCACTTGGGGTATCTATGTGGAAATCAACGAAAATAAGTGTGAGGGAATGATTTACATCCGCGACTTGGAGGACGACATCTACGTCTACGACGAGAAAAACTACTGTATCATAGGCAGACGAACTCTAAAGAAATATCAGATTGGCGACGAGGTAAAGATACAGGTCGTAAAAGCGGACTTGATAAAGAAATACCTTGACTTTAAGCTGGTTACGGAGGAGTTTTTAGGGAGTAAAAAAAATAAAAAAAGGGACAGACCTTTCGGGGTTTGGGGCGGATAGCCCCATCCTGAAGGTTTTGTAAAGGAGATTGGTGCTGATATGTTTGGGATAAATCCTTCAAAAGGGTGCACCGCAAACGTTTTGTTAAGTCGCACTTCAACACCACCCAACCTACTTTATCCTCAGCTCCGCCACGCAGGGTAGGTGGTCGGAGATGTCGCCAAACTCGGTGGCGACACGTGAGCTGATTAGCTCGAAGTGCTGTGGGTTGAAAAATATGTAATCGAGCCGCTCGCAGGGCTTGTCTGAGGGGAATGTGTTTGGTGCGGACTTTGCGTTGTCAGGGTCGAGAGCAGCGGAAACGAGC
>CAYFSY010000168.1:0-3564 GCA_964345905.1 uncultured Paludibacteraceae bacterium
GCGGCATGGCGGAGATTCAGTGCCAATACGCACCTGAATTTACAAGCCATTCGCGTGGCGAGAGGGTTGAAGTGGAGTAGGTGTTTAGAGTATTTGACTATAAAATCGTCCAAAAAGCTATCGACTTTTTGGGCGATTTTTTGTTGAGGTTACACAAAAGTTGGAGCGGGGCGGAATGTTTACAACTATGTCGCTTATCATTGAGCCAAACGCCTGTTAGCCTCTGGCGTTCACTCACTTCCAGTATCTGTTTGTCAGATAATCAATCAAGCTTTTTGTGTCCTGTAAATCTGTTATTGGCTCTAAAAATTTCTCTGGACTAATCACAATGTATTTTTCAGGATTTTTCAGTTGTAACTTCCACGACTCTTCGAGAGTCTTACCTTGCAAGTTTTTTGAAGTTATTCGTTCTCTAAGTTCTTTGTTCTCTTCAGGGATAATATGCAAATGCAACCAATCAACCGCTTCATATTCCCTGTTTTCAACCATTGTCCAGCCAAGAAGCGTTTGCCTCATTAGTTGGTAATATGGCTCATAAAACAAGTCCTTAAAATCTGTTGTTTTTATTGGGCAATCAGGTCTTTCAAGCAATTCTTGATATACTTCAAATCGGTTTTTGCCAGAATCGGAAATCAGCAATGATTTTGGCGAATATGATTCTGTATATTTCCATTCAATCAGTATTAAAACCTTATCTCCGTTGTGTCTCTTACCAATCATAAAACCGTCAATCGAAGTAGAATTTGCTCCACGCTGTGTTGAAAGCTCTTTTCCCAATCGGTTAAACCCTGTTTTCTCAAACTCAATCAATCCAGAATCAACGAATAACGATTCGCTTATTGAATCACTTATATTTTGTAAAATTTTGTCAGTGCAATCTTTTCTTTGTCGAAGTGGATATAAGTGATTTAAGCAAGCTATTTGTGAAGAGAGCAAGTGTCCCGTCGGCTCTCCATTGCCTGACCACCAAGCAATTTCATTTTCTACAAAATATACTTTTGCGTCTTGTCGTATTCCCTCCCAGAGATTCAAATCAGGCTCCGATAATACAAACTCTCTTTCTTTACCGAAAAATAGTCCGTTACCTGGGTCTCTGAAAAGCCTATCACGAATCTCAATGGATTTTTGTCGTTCTCTGTCAATATATTTCATTTTGTAGTGCCGTTATAGCTTTCAATCTTGACGGTTTTTTCTATTCTGTCAACCATCCAAACCATGTTTCTTGGTCAATTATTGGAATATTATGCTTTTGGCAGATATTCATTGTGTGTCCTGTCCCACCTATCTTTGGACTACTCAAATCGTCATAGAAAATACCAAAAGTGGCTGGCTTTATTTTGTCTGTTCCAATCACTTTTATAGTATCTCTGATTATGTAAGCAGCTTTTATTGTATAACGATTTTTATCTCCTGCAACAAATTTGTCGATGAGTTTTTCGGTTTTCTTATTGCTTTTGGAATAATGCACCACTTCGGGTTCGGCAGCAATGTCTATTTCGTCTACTGAAATAGTTTCGTGTGCTTGGTTGGTTTTTTCTCTATGTCCAGTATATGGAGTAATAACTTGTAATCTTTTATTGTCAACCTCGGCAACACCATCTGCAAAAAACTGGTCGGAACCTCCTGCTTTTCCGCTTCTGAACGTCATTTTTGTTGTCTTAGAAGCTAATAGTTTCCCGAGAGCTTTCAACTTCTCTTTGTCGGATTCTAAAACATCTCTTTTGCCTTCAAGAAGAACAATAGAATTGGGTTTATCAAACTCTTTTATAAATTCTTTTAATGTCACTGTCGTATCGTTTATAACTATCCCTAACATATTATTTTAACCCCACAAAAATACAACTTTTTAATTATAATTCGCAAATTATTTTCTGGTGAAAAAATCGAAATGGGGCAATCTGCTGATTTTTCAATAAAATTTAGTAATTTTGCACCCCGAAGGAGACAAACACACTTTTTCGGGGTTTTTAGAGAGATATGCACAAGAAATCAAACATTGAGATAAAAAACAGGAAGGCAGGCTTCAACTACGAACTGCTCTCGAAGCTTACGGCTGGTATAGTGCTCTACGGCACAGAGATAAAGTCGATACGCGAGGGCAAGGCGAGCCTTGTGGATTCCTATTGTGCATTCGACAAGGGCGAACTTTGGGTGATAAACATGCACATCGCCTCGTTCCGCTTGGGCAACTTCTACAACCACGAAGCCAAGCGTTCGCGCAAGCTGCTGCTTACCAAACGCGAACTTCGCCGTCTGGAGCGGCAGACCAAAGAGACGGGCTACACAATCATTCCCACAAGGCTATTCGTAAACGAAAAGGGCTTGGCAAAGCTCGAAATAGCCTTAGCACGAGGCAAAAAGCTCTACGACAAGCGGCAGGCACTCAAAGACAAAGACAACCGTCGCGAGCTGGAGCGACTAAAATAGGTGAGGCTGTGCAGATGAATTTAGAGCAGTACATAGAGTCGCACTTGGAGCCAGAGCCGCCATACCTTCATAGCATTTTCCGCAGAGCCAACCTCAGGCTGGTGAATCCGCGTATGCAGAGCGGGCACTATCAGGGGCGGTTGCTCAAGATGCTCACTTCGCTTGTGGCTCCCCGCCGTGTGCTCGAAATCGGCACATTCTCCGGCTACGCCACGCTATGCATGGCAGAGGGGCTTCCCGAAGGCTCGAGGATTGACACCATCGAGATAGACGAGGAGCTCGAGGATTTTATCCGCGAAAACTTCGCACTCTCGCCATTCGAGGAGCAAATCACGCTACACATCGCCGACGCCGCAGAGCTGATACCAAGTCTGCCATACGAGTACGATTTGGTCTTTATCGACGGCAACAAGCGGCTCTACAAGAGGTATTTAGAGCTCGTTCTGCCAAAGCTATCTCGTGGCGGACTCATCATTGCCGACAACACGCTCTGGTCGGGCAAGGTCTTAGAGGAGACCCACGCAAGCAATGACTATCAGACTCAGGCAATCGTGGAGTTCAACGACTTTATTGCACAAAACCCCGACCTGCAACAGATAATTATCCCCGTCCGAGACGGACTTACATTGATAAAAAAATATTGAACTTAGAAATATGACAAAATCATCATCAAATAACTTTGTAGCCTACGCCGTACTTATCATGGCGCAAATATTCTGGGGCATAAGCTTTGTGTGGACAAAAGAGCTACTCAATAGCGGCTTCGATGTGGTCTTTATCGTGGTGGTAAGGCTTGTAATCTCGTTCACGTTGCTACTCATCTTTGCCTTCCTTACCAAGCAGATAGAGCCGATTCGGCGAAAAGACTACAAGGTGTTTTTCCTGCTCGCCTTCTTTGAGCCGTTTCTATACTTCCTTGCCGAAAACTACGGACTCAAGCACGTCGATGCAAGCTATGCCGCTATCATCATCGCTGTAATCCCTGTGATAGTACCGTTTGGAATGTGGGCGGTCTATCGTCAGAAGGTTAACCCAACCCTATTGGTAGGCGTGGCGGTCTCGGTGCTTGGAGTTGTGATAATCTCTGTCGGCAACGGGCTTCAGGGCAACTTCAGCATGCTCGGCTTGGGGCTGCTT
>CAYFSY010000169.1:0-3561 GCA_964345905.1 uncultured Paludibacteraceae bacterium
AAACTTCTGCGTGTATCACTACTAGTAAAATAGATTTTAGTAGATACAAACGGTTGCTCCCAAACAAAAACACCCCTGCCTTCGAAGGCAGGGGTAGAAAGGGAACAACAACGAAAAGATTATTTATAATAACTAATAAAAATTTTATAAAGATGAAAAAATTTAGTTTTTTAAGTTTTGTAGTAGCTATTGCTATAGCATTAGCATTTACCTCTTGTAAAGAAAATAATACAGTAGAGGAGCCTAAATTTGACCTTTCGAAGGTGAATTTCGTAGCAGATGGAAACTCTTGGGTGCTGACAGATTTCTTTTGCTATGAATTAACTCAAGGAGAAGATCAAGACGTAGGCCTTTTTACTCCAGGCAAAAGTCTACTAGAGTTCCAGTCCGAAAGAGCTATGTATGTAATACTCAAACCAGAGAATAGAAACATAGTTTTGAATTTCAACATAAGCTGGAAGGCTGAAGAAAAATATCTGAGTATCGATGCCAATACAGGTGAAGATATTTTCGGGGGCAATGTGCTGCTTACAGAGGATGCTGAGAAAGTTCATTTTCAATACAAAGGTGTTGGAAGAAATGGTGATAACGCAAGATATAACTTCAGAATGCAGGGTTATATCCTAAAAAAAGATCTCAAGTAAAACTTCTGCGTGTATCACTACTAGTAAAATAGATTTTAGTAGATACAAACGGTTACTCCCAAACAAATATATTATGATACAACAACTCAACTATTAGTCAAACCTTAAATTATATTTATTGACATGAAAAAGTTACAGATTAGAAAGTTTGCCATAATCCTACTAGGACTTTTGGTTATCAGTAGCGGAGCAAACGCTCAGATACTGAAAAAGATTGGCAAGTCTGCTAAGCAACAAGCAGAGCAGAAAGTTAAAGAGAAGGCTGCAAGAGAGACTCGCGAGGCTTTGGATAAAACTGAGAAGAAGCTCGACGATGCTGTCAATGATGCAACCTCAAAAAAAGCTCAAGGCGATAGCAAAAGCGTTGCTAAAGGCGAGGTGCCACGTGGCACTAAAGACATCTATGTTTCGGCGAGCAATGGCAGCAACCGCAACGACGGTAGCAAAGCCTCTCCGCTGAAAGATCTGCAAAAAGCTGTGGACATCGCCCCAGAGGGTGCGGTGATACACGTTACCGAGGGCAACTACCTCGGCAACCTCGACCGCGGATTTGTGAAAATCACTAAATATCTGTCGGTGGTCGGAGGTTACTCCTCGGACTTCTCTCAGCGCGACCCGCTGAAGTATAAGACAATAATCCAGCCAGGGGCGACTGCAGGAGGCACCAACGCCAATAACGGACTACTCGATATCTATGTAAGAGGAAAGCGCAAAGGACTGATACTTGTAGATGGATTTATCCTCGACAAAGGGCAGATGAACCGCTACGTAAGCCTTAGTCCGAGCGATCCTCGCTTCACAGTTCCAGCAGGCTTAGAGACAGGAATTCTTAACCCTCCAGGAATGCCGATAGGTCAGCCATCGATGCGCGGAGCAACAAGTGTTTCGAATCAGTTGATACATGGCGACGTAGAGGGCAAGGTTGTGATTCGTAACTGCGTGCTGATGAATGGCAGCCACTTCGGAATCCAGATGGGCAATATAGGTGGAGATTGGGAGATATACAATAACGTATTCGTTACAAACCGTATGGCGGCATGCGAGGTTAGGGGTATGAACCAAACGCCTGGTGAGGCAACTGTAGAGTTTCATCACAACACAGTGCTATTTACATGGAGGCGCGACTGGAACCCATCAAACAAGGATATGGGCTATGGGTTCAGGTTTATGACCAGAATAGATGCCAACGTACACCACAATATATTTGGCTGCAACGACTTCTCGGCGCTCGACCGCGCCTACATAGATTCCGATAAAAATAAAGAGGCTTCACGCAAGACTTCTGCTTGGGAAAACCTATTCTTTAGCAATATCGAAGCAGACCTGACTCTACCGGGTGCAGGCAAGTTTATGAGGGTGTTTGCAAAGCAGTTCGAGGACGTAGAGCAGCTGATAAAGTACGAGAACAACCGCGAGATAAACGATGCTGAACTCAGGCAGCTATCGAAGTGTATCGATGAGGCTTACATGAAGGCTTTCCTCACGATGGAGAACTCTACTTCGATGCAATACAATCCAAACTCTTCGGCAAACCAGTTTAGAAGCGCTTTGGGTATGAATCAAGTAGGAACATCGAGGTCAACCGTTTCGATGTACGGAAACGCATATCCATTCGATAAAGTTACTCTGCTATTTGGTGCAATCAACGGATACGGTGCACAAAAGCCATAAAGGCTAAGATATTAGGCAACTCTCAAACAAATAGAAGCAAAAAGAAACGAATTATTAATATAAAATTCATATAAAATGAGTAAGTTTGACAAATTAAAAAAATTTAACAATATGAAACAGAAAAATTTTAAATCGATTCTAGCACTTATAGTGCTAATGGTATTTGCCAATATAAACTTGGCAATGGGACAAAACATGAACCGCTGGGTAGAGCTTACCCTTACTCAAGGAGATTCAATACTCTTTGACATACAAACAGCTGAGCAAACAACTGTTAAGATTGTAAGTGGTTCTTATTCGGAAACATTTACAAATGTCGGTGGATCGGGTAGATGGAGTGGATGGACTGGTTTCAAAGCTAGAACATCTACAATAAAAATTTATGGAGACTTGACAGGATTAGACCTTTATCATTCTTACAATGGCAGTAAGATAACCATTGTAGATGCCTCCAACCATGGAATGCTGACTTGGTTGCGTTGCAAAGATAACACAGGAATCACTTCATTGCGGTGTGCTAATAACGCGATTTCAAATTTAAATTTTACTGGATGCTCTTCATTGGAGTATCTGTCTTGTTATAACAATCAGCTAATCTCTTTGGATTTTATGGGTTGTCCTGCAATCAAGACTGTTTATTGCCACGGCAATAACTTTACCACCCAGCAGTTAGACGACATCTATTGTAGCCTACCACAGAGAGCTGCAAGCGATAATGCTGTCGTAGAGCCTATCTATAACAGTAGCTCTTCTAACTACGCAACCGTAATGGCTTCTAACAAGCAAAATGCTATCAATAAGGGATGGAGGGTGCGTTATTTTGAAAACAGTGCTGATATTCCTGCTACATCTGGCAGCTATGCTTGCACTACCACTTACTATAGAATGGAGATAGCAGGCACACGAGTTACTTCAGACAACTGGTCTAACATCACAGGACCAGGCATAAGTGGCTCTGTAACATACGACCACTCTACCCAAACCCTTACGCTAAACAATGCAACTATCAACAGGAGCAGCTACCAGGCTATAGAGTCTGAAAGAACAGACCAGTTGACAATAAAACTGATAGGCACTAATAACTTGACATCCACTACTACAAAATGTATATCTACAAAATGCAATACAGAAATCAAGGGAAGTGGTAGCCTATATGTAAAAACCGGGCAACTCTCAGCTATTGTTTTGGCTCAAGACAATAATCTTTCCATATCAGATGGTTGCTTTGTCCAGGCAGAACGACGAT
>CAYFSY010000170.1:0-3560 GCA_964345905.1 uncultured Paludibacteraceae bacterium
AATTGTTTTTTTATTTTAGCTTTGATTCTTTGTAAATTCTAAATTTTCTCAATTAAATTATCAAAAAAAAGTATTACCTTTACAGCCATAAACTTACGTTTATAAAAAAAATAGAAAAGTTGATATCTAAAATATATTGACAATCAGAGCGTTTGCTCTTATTCTTGCTGTTGAAATCTGGACAATTTTAAATAGATACGAGAATAAGCCAAGCAAAGGTTCACGCTACGGCGTGGCTTTTTGTGCTTATCCGTATCTAGGCTGTCCAGAGCCTTCAATAGCAGATAGATCAAAAAGTTTCACGCTTTTTTGTTTATAATGAGTATTTGCAATATTCTCTGATGAAACACACACAGGGAAGCCGAAAACTGGACAGAGTAGGCATTTATTAAAAGTTGCGCCCGACACAAATTAGGGAAGTTTAAAATGAAAGGGAAAGACCCAATTATTGAAAAATGTACAGCAGGTAAGAGCTTGGAACTTGTGTCAATAATTCTTTTAATCTTGGGAATAACCAGTTCTGTTATAATTTTTTTCACAGAGGCTATAGATAGAGGCTGGTATAGTGTAAGATTTTCATGGATAGGATTTATATATTCTATATCAGTGCTTGCAACATCTATAATTTTTTATATTGTGGGAAAAACTATAGCAAAAACAGCAAACTACTCAGAGGCAATATACAAAAAATGTTATGAAAAAGTCACAAAAAATTCAGAAGACATTCTAATTAAACAATCATCTAATACCAATGATAGTGTAGAATATGGTATAAATTGGGATCTGTTTTCATTAGTATTTGTTGTGCTAGCTGGTATAATTGTTCTACTTGCAGCTTTATTTTAGTTTACAGTAAGGCTTTTAGGTAGGTGCATACGTTTACCATGTGATTTTGTTTTATAGTGATTTCTGCTTACGTGGGAATCACTTTGATTTTTTGTAATTTCTAAATTTCTAAATTTCTACATTCCTACATTATCAAAAAAAAGTACTATCTTTGCCTTTGATTTTTAAATTCTAACTAAAAATATACTAATAAAAATGACTACAAACAAGAAAATTACTCGTGTAGAGAGCAGTGGAAACGCTGCCAGTCAGGCTACTTGGAAGCCTACGGAAGAGAATAAATCTAAAGCTACTCGAAACCGCATCATCGCAGTTGTGTTATGGGTTTTGGCTATAGCAGCACAACTCGTTGCTATCAGACACATCGTTCAGGTTACACCGATAAAGATGTGGTTTGTGATAGTGCTTATAGCTGTGGATTTGGCTTTGGCGATAGTCGGTTCGGTGCTTTGGAAGAAGTCAAACCGCTTGAATCCACCATCGGAGAAGAACAAGTTTTTGTTTTTCCTACAGTCGCAACTTGGTTTATTTACCGCTATAGTAGCGTTCTTGCCGCTTGTGATAGTAATCTTTACAAACAAGAATCTCGACGGCAAGCAGAAGGGTATTCTTGGCGGTATTGCTATAGCTGCTTTGGTGGCTGCAGGTTTGGTTGGTACGGACTTCAATCCGCCTTCGGTAGAGCAATACACCCAAGACTCTAACTATGTTAAAGAGCTTATGGGAAGCGACTATGTCTATTGGACTAAGTCGGGTTCGAAATATCACCTTTATCAAGATTGCCAACACCTAAAGGGTGATAAGACTACAGAGATTTTCGAAGGAGGCTCTGTATCAGACGCTTATGCAAACAACTCTCGCATTAAGCCAACTATAGAGTCGCTCTGCAAGACTTGCGAAAACCGCGCTGCAAAAGAGAAAGGCTGGACTCCAGAGGATTTGCAGAAAGCTAAAGATAAAGCTGCTGCAATAGGTGGCGAAGTGGCATCGGAAGTGGTGCCTCAGGAGGCGACAGTGCCTACAGAGGAGACTAAAACTGAATAAAAAACATTTTTCTGTAAAGAAAAAAATTTGTAGTTTAGAGAAAAGAAACTATCTTTGCCGAAAATTATTATTAAAACATTTATAAAAACAAAGTATTTTGTATGAAGAAATCGATTTTATTTTTGACCTTAGTGTCAATGCTTGTAATGGCATCTTGTGGCAATAAAGCTGCTCAACAGACCGCAGAGGAACAGGATTCAGTAAAAGCTGAGTGCAAACAGAAGTGTGGGGAGCACGAGGAGTTTATGGCTAAATGGGCTCAGTTTGAGACTCTGGAAGTTGCTGAGCAAGAGGCTCTTTTAGCACAGAGAGCTGAGTGCTACGCAAAAAGACTTGAGAGGAAAGCCGAGTGCCAAAATCAAAAGCCTGAGTGTGCAAACAAAGAGGCAGGTTGCAAGGGTAAAACAGCAGACTGCAAGGGCAAAGACACCAATTGCGAGAACAAAAAAGCTGAGTGCCAAAAGCAGAAAGCTGAGTGTGAGGCAAAGAAAGCAGAGTGTGAAAAAGCTATGGCTGAGTTGGATGCTCTTTGGGCTAAATACCCAACTATGACTATTGCCGAGAAAAAAGCATTCTTTGACAAATTTGACTCTGTAAAGCCTAAAAAAGGCGAGGGTCTCGGACAGGGTTGTGGCGAGAAGAAAGGCTGCGGCGAGGGTCGCCAGGGTAACTGCGACGGAAGCGGTCAAGGCGAAAACCGTGGCGAGAACTGCAAGTGTGGCAAATGCCAGACACCTTGCAAATAAACTAATCATAATCAAAATTTGGGAGTAACTTTCCCTAATCGTCAAAAAAGTGATTATTATTGAGTCCCTGCCTATTTTGGCAGGGCTTTTTTTTTGTGAAAAATGCAATATATTGCGGTGTTGTGAAATTAAAAACACTGCTGTTTGGAAAAAATTAGTAACTTTGCTAACTAACTGAATAGGAAACATAATTAGTTTTGTTGGTAAAATGTATTTAAGCGAAGTTAGTATATTGAACTACAGAAATATAGAGGAGTGCGAGCTCTGTTTTTCCCCTAAAATCAATCTTTTCTGGGGGCGTAACGGTGTGGGCAAAACTAATCTGATGGATGTGGTCTATTACCTGAGTTTTACCAAAAGCCACCTCAACAACATCGACAGCCACCTGATTCGCCACTCTGCCGAGTTTTTTATGATAAAGGGCTGCTACCAATCGCCTTCGGGCGAGGAGGATACGGTCTCTGCCTCTGTGCGTCAACGACGCAAAAAGCAATTCCTTTGGAATAAAAAGGGCTACCAACGCCTTGCCGACCACATTGGGCGGATACCTTTGGTGTTGGTGTCGCCGAGCGATATGTCGCTGATAGAGGAGGGTAGCGACGAGAGGCGGCGGTTTATGGACGTGATAATCTCGCAATACAGCCGCGAGTATCTCGACTGCCTGATGAGCTACAACGCCGCTCTAAAATCGAGGAACCTGCTGCTAAAGCAGCCAGAAAATATAGACCCCACGATGCTCGAAGTCTTCGACGAGAAGCTGGTGGAGAGTGCTCACACGATTTTTAGCCACCGCAAGGAGTTTATAGAGCAGTTTATACCTGTGTTCAAGGAGTTTTACGCAAGGATTTCAGATAGCCGCGAAAGCGTAAACCTAAGCTATTCGTCAAGGCTCTACGACAGAGATTTGGAGGCTTTGCTCAGAGA
>CAYFSY010000171.1:0-1307 GCA_964345905.1 uncultured Paludibacteraceae bacterium
CTTCTTGTCGGCTGTGCCTACAACCCACATGTTCTTTTGAGAACCATTCTCTATCTTTATTGTAGTATTAGCGCCTTCGAAATTCTCTACGAATGGTATTGTCGCTGCAACTTGGTGTGTTTGGAATGGCTTGCCTGACTCAAATGATACACTGCTAGTGCTACAGGTGGCCTTAACGTAAACAAAGTAGTTTGTTAGAGGCGTAAGTCCTGTAAGTGTTACAGATGTTTGTGTCCCGGGAACCGTGATAGGTGTTTGATTTAATGGATCTGTGCCAGCAGGAGCGTAATATACAGACCACGACTGTGGATTGCCTATAGCTCCTTTGCTCCAGCTAACTATTGCCGAAACATCAGAAATTGAATCAACGCTAACGTTTAGAGGCGAAGAGCAAGATACCTCAGTTATCACTAAATCGTCTATAGCTCCAGCAGGAGTGTACTCTACGTCCGTTTTTTCATTGAACCAACCGACTACTAGTAGATAGTCCATTGAAACAGAAGAAAGGAATGAGCCTACGTGACGAGTCCAATCAGAATTTCCATAAAGCTTGCCTGATATTGGCACCCATTCAGCTATAGGGTCTTGGCCTGCCGCAATGCTACCTTCTTTTGCACTTGGCACAAGGAAGGCCTGCATGTATGCATCTTTAGAGCCATTGTTTTTCCAATAGAAAGCAACCTCTATGTGTTTGCCCTGAGCAAGTTTAAACTTTTTGTAGGCATAAACAGTTGCCTTGTAGTCTTTGTTGTATGTAGGAGCAGTCTGTCCATTGTCTTTTGATACGTATAGACCTCTGCTACCACTTTTCTTTACTTTATCTCCTATATACCATTTTGTAGGCTGAGTGCCGTTAGATAATTCCCATGTCTTGACGCCTTCAAAAGTCTCTGTGCTTGGTATAGGAGTAGATACCATAGGTGTCATAAATGCTATAGGACCAATCCACTCTTCTCCACAGTTGTTTTTTATCCAAGCATAATATCTTGTAAGACCATTGAGCTGTCCTACTATGGTATGAGTAGAAGGAGGTACTGGCTGAGATTCGTACATAGGAGCTACAGCTACCGGAGACTGTTGGGTAGATGTTATAGCTACCTTGTATTGATGTGTAGCATATAGAGATTTCCAACTAAACGTTACGTCGAATTTGCCTGGTGTTGCAGATGGACGTGGGTCTCCCTGCATAACAAATTCAGTAGGTTTAGGACAGTCTGGAATTCTATCTATTTTTACGTCATCAATATAGACGATATTAGTCATATTGTCATCTGCACCAGATGTCATGAAGGCTATGTATTTTCCGT
>CAYFSY010000171.1:1317-3528 GCA_964345905.1 uncultured Paludibacteraceae bacterium
CTTGGAAAGTGGTCAAGTCATCTGGGTTAGTCATTATTCCTACATGCAGAGTGGCACCTCTTTCCGACTCGGTCATCATGTGGAAACTTACTTGATAGTTTTTGGTATAGTCGAAGTCACATGCCTGAGCTATAGCAAAAGACCTTACAGTACGAGGGATAGTAATTGCTGAGTTCATTTCATAGTAACTCTCTATTTTTAGAGACTTACTACCTGTTTTTGACTTGCCCGAAACTACTACTGGCAGGAATCTTGTTTCTGGCACGTTTTCGTTAACCCAGTCTCCGGAGAGTTCTTTACTGCGTAGCCAGCATCCTGGATAGCCACTAGCTGCAACACTCTCGAAACCTTCTGTTGTTCCAGCTATAAGGTTTCTGTCTATAGGGTTACAGCGAGTTTTAAATGTGCCAAAAGTCCAAGCGCTGACATCACTTGGTCCACAGTCTGCTTTTACATACCAATAATAGGTCGTATTAGGCTGTAGGTTTTTCTTTTGTCCTACAACGTTATTGTTTAGAATCCAGTAAGGAATTGTAGTTGCAGTATCTATTACATCTGCTGAAACATTATCTAGTAGGTTAATGTTGATAGCGGTAGTAGAAACTTTTAGTCTAGTTTTCTGGGTGTACTGGTTTACAGACCATCGTAGAGTGGCCGCAGTTGGTTCAATGTTTTGAACTCTAAGACCTTGTGGTATGTTACATACTGATGCTGAATAAAGTTTTATACTATCTAGCGCTATACCCTTACCGTGGGCATAGCAGTGCTCGAAGGCAATCTGTATGTTGCTGGCCTGAGTATAAGCTTTAAGTCGGATCTCTTTTTTCTCCCAACTATCAGTATTTTGGCTATAGCCACGCATAAGAGTCCAATTAGTTTGCCCTTGCTCTCTGTAATACACTTTGAGTGTATCGCGAGGAGAAAAGTTGAACTTTTCGGACGCCATGTAGAAAGATAGGTAAGGCTCTGCAAATGCACCGATGTCAATAATTGGTGTGTATAGCTTCACAGGCACCTGATACATGGCTGAAAATAGCCATGCCATATTGGTGCCTTCATAGGGCGTTACCATACCGACACCAGAGTTTCCCACTTGCCAAGGAACTACTCCCGTAGATGGCTCTTGTGTCCAACCCTTTTGAGTGAAATTGCCCGATTCAAAGCCATCGTAGAAGGCTTCACTTTGAGCATAAACTGCTACGCTTATTGCCATTATCAGCGATAATGACAAACAAATCTTCTGTAGAAAGTTTTTCATAATACAACTTATTATTTAATAATTTATTTTTATTTACAAAATTAACTTGTGTATTGCTAATGCTTGCAAGACTATACATAACACATGCAAGATAAGACAATACAGCAAGCAAAGGTATTAAATTAATTCGAAATAAAAAAATTTTTTTTTGCACATTACTTTAATGTGTGTTTTTTTTGGTGGATTAAAAAAAAAGTTGTACCTTTGCATTCCCAAAAATGGTGGGAGTAGCTCAGTTGGTTAGAGTAGCGGATTGTGGTTCCGTTGGTCGTGGGTTCGAATCCCATCTTCCACCCAAAGTTTTTAATTTTTCATTTGGTTCCGAGTCGTTCTATTATGAGTGATTCGGAATTTTTTATAACAAAAAAGTAGAAGCAAATTTAGCTCGCTCCTACTTTTATACTTTTTTGCTAGTAAGTCTATTTTAGTAATCTGTCCAATACCACCTTGATTAGCCCCTCCATCGAGCCATTGTAGTTTGTGTTCATGTTTAGTGAGACTCGTCCGGCTATGATGAGGCATACGGTGGTGGCTCTGTGTCCGAGTAGGCGAGCAAGTCCCGCAAGAGCTGAGCTCTCCATCTCGAAGTTTGTGATTTTTTCACCGTTGTATTCAAACGCCTCTATCTTTCGGTTTAGCTCCATATCTATCGGCTTGAGGCGAACATATCTGCCTTGCGGTCCGTAGAATCCGGGTGCTGAGATAGTAACACCTTTTACCATGTCAAAACCAATTTTTTTTACCAACTCCTCATCTGCCTTTATAGCGTATGGACGGGTCAGGCGTGGGTGCCAGCCTACAAAGTCGCAAAACTTCTGCTCGAAGTCCAAGTCGAGTACTTCGGGGTCTCTCTCGTAGAAGTTGAGCAGTCCGTCGAAGCCAAGCGAGCGTTGCGATACCACGTAGGAGCCTACGGGACACTCTGGTTGCAATCCGCCTGAGGTGCCTATGCG
>CAYFSY010000172.1:0-3517 GCA_964345905.1 uncultured Paludibacteraceae bacterium
GTGGCAAGCTCCACAGCACCAGCTATGCCAAGTCCTGCATTATTTACCAGAACATCTACCCTACCCTCTTGTTCAATAATTTTTGCAACAGCGGGTTCTATAGTTTCAGGTTTAGTTACATCAAGCTCTACAAGTTGTAAACCCTCAGGAAGTCCTGCTACCTCTCGGCGAACAGTACCGTAAACTACCATCCCCGCTCTAAGCAACTCTTCTGCTATAGCGCGTCCAAATCCCGAGGAAACACCAGTTATAAGAACTACTTTTTTTGTCATCTGATATAGCCTATTTTTCTCAAAAAAACATCAATCTACACACCAAGCAACACACTTTATATGGTCAAGCTGATACTTCACTTCGTAGATTTTATCCTTGTATTCCGCCTCTAATATACCCTCAATGTATGGAACAAAAGGCTGAATCTGCACCTCGTTTTTCAGATCTATCTTGCTATCGCCAAGCATTTTGTAGAGTGCCTCTTTTACACACCACATTATGGTCATCTGCTGTAGTTGCATCTTTGTCTCTACAAAAGCCTGCTCAAAGTCTGTTAGGAAGCGGTCTTTTACCCTCAAAATCTTATCTCTAAACCTCTCAATATCTATGCCTACATAGCGGGACGAGTGCAAAATTACTCCTACATAATCACCTGTATGGGTTATGCTTATATTATACTCCTTACCAGATAAGAAAGGTTTTCCTTCCATATCGTATTCTACCGCTACTCTCTCAGAAAATATCTTTTGTAGCAATAGTCTGACGCTCAGGAACTCCATCTCTCGCTTGTGGCTCTTGAAATCCTGAAGCTGTGGCAGTAGTTCCTCGCTACCTATTAGCTCAGATAGCAACTCCTCTTTAGTCTCGGTGATTTGCCAAAAACCGAGTATTGTTCCGTCATCTAAACGTGTAACTTTCTCCAACATATTTTATAAAAAAACATGATACAAATAGAATACAAAGGTAATAAAAAAGTTGAAATATCCAATTTTTTAATTTAATAAAACATAAATAAAGTTAAATAACGATAAATAACACTACCTTGCGATACAAGGTATTAAATTTTATATTACTTTTGTAGCAAATTTAATACTATAATTATCTATTGAATTTCTTAATACAAATAATAAAACCTATTTATTATGAATATTGATAACATAAAATCGCAGATGCGAAAAGGGACACTTGAGTACTGTATTCTACTGATAGTCAGAGACAAGGAGGCTTATGCCTCTGACATCATCAAGATTCTACAGGATATAGATATGATAGTGGTAGAAGGTACACTCTATCCGTTGCTCACTCGTATGAAAAACGGAGGATTGATGTCGTATCGCTGGGTGGAGTCGCCACAGGGTCCGCCACGCAAATACTACACCATTACAGAAAAAGGCTCTAAGTTTTTGGTAAAAATCCAAGAAGCTTGGGCTGAAATTAACTCAAACATCAAAACATTAGAAGAGATTACACTCTAACTTGTCAAATCATTAAAAAACACATTTAATAGTATGAAAAGCACTCAAACTATCAACTTAAACGGTCAGCTCTTTAATATCGATACCGATGCGTATCAGTTGCTCGACGCGTACATCAAGAATCTAAACTCATTTTTTGCCAAAGATCCAGAAAGCAAAGAAATCATAGAGGATATCGAGGGCAGAATACGGGAGCTACTATCAGCCAAGCGTCCAAACCCGACCGATATTATCACCATTGCAGACGTGGAGGAGGTAATCAGAACCGTAGGCAACCCTTCAGATTTTGGCTTAGACGAAGAGACAAGTAGCAACCAAAATAGAGGTAGCGGCTACTCTGCTCCATCGAGTAATTTAGGCAAAAAACTTTTCCGCAACCCGCGAGACAAAATGCTCGGCGGAGTATGCTCTGGACTTGCTGAATTTACAGGCATAGACGTTACTCTGATAAGAGTCATAGTAGCTGTATTGGGAATAGCCAGCATTGGCACAGTGCTTCTGATCTACCTCGTATTTTGGATACTTGTGCCTGAGGCACGCACAGCAGAGGATATTCTACGAATGTCTGGCGAAGCGGTTACGGTAGAGAATATCGGCAGAGTTACCTTTGCAAACAATATGGGCGAGACCTACACAGCAAGCAGCCTGCAAAACAACAATAACGGTTGCCTGAGCGGCTTTCTGAAAATCGCTCTGATAGGGCTTGCTCTGGTTGTGCTCATTCCTGTAGCATTGGCTATAATTGTGGCAATTATGGGACTGTTTATAGCAATGGCTGGTTCGGGCGGCGAGGTGCTGTGGGACGGAATGTATGCGTTTTACCTGACCACCGCATTTATTGTGATTTTAATACCTATCATCGCACTTATTTACGTCATTTTAGCTGGCATATTTAAGTGGAAACCCATGAGCAATGCTTTAAAAGTCTCTGCACTAGTGATTTGGATAATTGCTCTTGCACTAAGTATCTATGGCATCGCAAGTTCAAGTTATCAGGAAATCAGAGATAATGTTAGCAAAACTTTTGGACAAATTGATAGATATGAAATTTCGGGCAACGGCGAAATGACTTCGCAGAGTATCACGCTAACAGAGGCAATAAACTCGCTTGAGGTAAGCGGTGGTTTGGAGATAAAGATTCAGATTGACCCAACTATTCAGAGCGACACCATAGTAGTGTTGGAGAGCGATGCAAACGTATTGGACAACCTGACTACAAGCACCATAGGCAGCAAGCTTTCTATTTCGCCAAAACGTGGCTCTATCTTAAACCCTACCATGGATTACATCATACTGAAAGTAAAGTCTAACACTTGGCAAAAGATATCGCTCTTAGGCGCCTCAGAGTTGAGTCTTCCAGAGATTTGGCAAATGGGTAAGGCGACTATTGTGGTAAGTGGAGCATCAGAGTTTGATGCAAGCAACCTAAATATCGACTCGCTATACGTTTACTGTAGTGGAGCGTCAGAGACGAATTTAGTGGGCTTGGCAAAATACTTAGATGCTGAAGTTTCTGGTGCATCAGAATTAGATGCCGAAAAATTGATATCGGAAAATAGTGTCATAAATGTTTCAGGAGCCAGCTCGGCAGAGGTAAACACTCTGAAGTCGCTTAGTGGGAAGGTCTCTGGCGCCTCAGACGTGGAGTATATAGGCAACCCTGCCACGATGCAGGTAGAGTCCAGTGGAGCAAGTAGCATAAAAAAGAAACGTTGAGGTTTTCTCGTAAAACATTGATATAGTTTAATTTGTAATGAAAAGCGACTCGTCACCGTGATGGTAGGCGGGTTGCTTTTTTTGTTGTCTGAACTAACCCCAGCCCTTCCCCACAAGGGAAGGTAGCCTTTTTATAATTTATATGATTTTACAATTACCACACCAAACCTGTAGGGGCAGACCTGCGTGTCTGCCCGCATCCAAAAGTCTACTGCCGTCGGTTTCAACCGACGGTTACGGTACAATCCTTTTGAGGGGGATTTATCCCAAACCTATTAGCACCAATCTCGTTTGCAAAACCAGCAGGATGGGGCTATCCGCCCCAAACCCCG
>CAYFSY010000173.1:0-3512 GCA_964345905.1 uncultured Paludibacteraceae bacterium
AATTCAGAGTTCAGCGAGTTCGACATGAGTAGCTACCCAAGCGGCGTTTACATGGCAACACTTCGTGCAGGAAACTCTGTAGAGACTGTGAAGGTGGTGAAAAAGTAAAATTAGAAATTATACTTTAGAAATGTAGGAGCGAATAATTATTCGCTCCTTTTTTACGTCAAATGCATGCAGAAATGTGTACAAAAAAGGGCTAACCGTTTTTCAGATTAACCCTAATTTTTATTATCAATTATCAAATTTACCTCTTTATAATCAGTCGTCCAACGCGACTTACGCCGTTAGATACAACTTGTACGACGTAGCTTCCGTCTGTAAGCGTAGATACATCTAATGTTGCCTTGCCTGTAGTAGCAAAAACCGTATGCTTGCCTACAACTTTTCCCTGCATATCTAATATGGTGGCAGTAGCGTCATCATTCAAGCCATCTACCACAATTTTCACTTCATTTTGCGCTGGATTTGGATATATTTCTACTGGTAATAGAGAGAGTTCTACCTCCTCAAGTCCTGTGCTGATAGGTGCCAAGATTACATGAATGTTCCAGTTGCTGCTTAGTCCCATAGTTCTTGTTTCTTCCCATCCTTCAGTAAACGTTGCAACATAAATCCAATCACCTTTACCTTCAACAGCAGGGCCAGCATCTACTCCTGCAGGATATCCTGACACTTTGGGAATAGCTTCATAACCTACCCAATAGTCTCCCGAATCCACTAACAGAGGAGTGTCAAGTGTATAGACGTTCCAGCCATGTATCGGGCGTGCAGCAGTATCGTTTAGGAGTAATTCTCCCGGCTCAGCATGTGTTCCATGTCCAAATATTTTCATAACAATATCTGGTGCTATCTGTGAAGTAACGGTATCGATGAAACACTCTATTCTGGCAATCTTATAGTTGCCGTAATAACTCGCTAATTCATCGTTTGTCAGCCTTATTGCAACAGTAAATGCACGCGGAGTACCAGCAATTCCTACAGAATTATTATTGACACCACTGCCGTATTTTATAGTAACTTCGGCAGAGTCGGAGCTAGGAGTATAGAGTGTGTGGTCTGAGGAGTCAGATTGTCTATACCCAGACCTACCTTTTTCGAGGAATAGAGTGCGCTTGCTACTCCTGCTTCCTTAAGGGTTACGTCCTGTCCCATTGCCAAATCTATATTGGCAAACATTGTAAGCACCGAGAGTGCTAAAATCAGAATGGTTTTTTTTGTGCTCATAATAACTTTATGTTTTTAGTTTATAAATATTGTTAATTATTGCTTTTTATATTTAGCAGCTATTGCTCGCTACCAATAAAATCAAAAAATGCTTATTACACATTTTTACACAATTTTTTTATCACAGACAAAGGTAATATATTTTTCTTCAAAAAAAAACAAAAAGTTTGTATTTATCATTTCTCTTTTCAATAAAAAAGAGGGCAGCCAATAAAAAACGACTACCCCCTTTTATCAATTTTATAAAATGAATTTTTAGTTCTCTTTTACTATAATCTCAGTACCGATCTTCATTGCCTCCTCGTTAGCTGGCAGAAGCTTGTGGTGTCTCTCTGGCAGAGACTTCTTCAGTGCCTCCATTACTGTTGCCTGGCCAACCATTGGGTCAGCTTTCAGCAAGCCACCAAGTACCATCATGTTGAATGTCTTCTGCGCGCCTATCTCGATAGCTTTCTTTGTAGCATCGATGCTATAGATAGAGATATCTTTGCGAGTAGGTTTTTTGGTAATACCGTTTGGGTCGTAAAGCAAAATGCCACCTGGTTTTACTCTCTCCTCGAACTTATCCATTGATGGTTGGTTCAATACTATTGCTATGTCGTAGAATTTAAGTATTGGCGAAGAGATTTTCTTGTCGCTAATCTGTACTGTTACGTTGGCAGTTCCGCCGCGTTGCTCTGGTCCGTATGCAGGCATCCAAGTTACCTCTTTGCCCTCAATAAGTCCTGAGTAAGCCAAAATTTTACCCATTGACAATACGCCTTGTCCGCCAAATCCTGCTATAATTATTTCCCTTTTCATACTATTTTACTTTTTTTCTGATTAAACATTTTTTAAATCTCCAAGTGGATATTTTGCCCACATATGCTCCTCCATCCAGAGGTTAGCATTGTGTGGAGACTGTCCCCAACCTGTATTACAAGTAGAAACGAACTCTACTACCGAAGTGCCTTTGCCTTGCTGGCTGTTTTCGAAAGCCTTGCGGATAGCCTTTTTAGCTTTTACTACGTTAGCAAGTTTATTAACACTCTGGCGAGTAACGTAGCAAGTGCCCTCAAGCTGAGCAAGTAGGTTGCTGATAGCTAGTGGATAACCGTTGATCTTTGGGTCTCTACCTGCAGGACAAGTTACAGTCTTCATTCCCTCCAAAGTGGTAGGTGCCATCTGACCGCCAGTCATACCGTAGATAGCGTTGTTTACAAAGAAAATAGCGATGTTCTCACCACGGTTGCAAGCGTGGATAGTCTCAGCTGTACCGATAGCAGAGAGGTCACCGTCGCCTTGGTATGTGAATACGTTGCGCTCTGGCAATAGACGCTTGATAGCTGTTGCCAGTGCAGGAGCTCTACCGTGAGCAGCCTCCTGCCAATCTACGTCGATGTAGTTGTATGCAAATACTGCACAACCTACTGGAGCTACAGCGATGGTCTGGTTCTGAAGACCCATCTCTTCGATTACCTCAGCGATGAGCTTGTGGATAACACCATGGCTACAGCCTGGACAGTAGTGCATGATATTGTCTGTCAACAATTTGGTCTTTCCATATACCAAATTTTCGGGTTTTATTATATCTTGAGTTGTCATAAAACTTATCTTAATTTTTTTGTGTTAATAAATACAATTACTTAATATTGAATTTCTCTTTGAACTTCTCTACAATCTCTTCAGCCGAAGGGATGTTACCACCCATACGTCCGTGGAATTCAACAGGTACTCTTCCGTTTACAGCAAGGCGAACGTCCTCTACCATCTGTCCAGCAGAATACTCAACAGACATAAAGCCTTTTACCTTTCCTGCAAGTTTCTCAATCTCCTTTGTTGGGAATGGCCATAGAGTGATAGGACGTAGAACGCCAACCTTTATGCCCTCCTCGCGGAGCATCTCCATTGCACTCTTACACAAGCGAGCAGCAGAGCCGAAAGCTGTGAATATATAATCAGCATCGTCGCAGTTAGTTGCCTCGAAACGAACCTCATTCTCTTGGATTTTAGCATATTTTGCTTGCAAACGGTGGTTTGTAGCCTCCATTACATCAGCCTCAAGTGCCAACGATGTGATGATATGACGCTCTTCGCCGTCGAGCTTACCCATAGTTCCCCAAGGACACTCTTTGCGAACTTCCTCCTCTGTCCTGCGTGGTTTGAAAGGAGGCAATACCACCTTCTCCATCATCTGTCCAACGATACCGTCAGAGAGAATCATTGCAGGGTTTTTGTATTTGAATGCTAACTCGAAAGCAAGGTCAACAAAGTCTGCCATCTCTTGCACTGTAGCAGGAGCAAGC
>CAYFSY010000174.1:0-3480 GCA_964345905.1 uncultured Paludibacteraceae bacterium
ACTTGCATGTGTTAAGCCTATCGCTAGCGTTCATCCTGAGCCAGGATCAAACTCTCCATTGTTAGTTTTTCCTATTAAGTATCTAAAAAAAAGATACCCGCTCAGATGTGTTATTATCCTATTTAAAAAGTATTGACGGGAAGTTAATTTAAAATCTACATATATAAAATATGTAATCCTTACTTCCTTATACTACATTTTTGTTGTTTCAATATATCAATGATCTCTCCTAAATTTCCTCCAGAGATAGCCTCTCTTTCAAAATTGGACTGCAAAGGTAATGCTTTTTTTTGGAACAGCAAAATATTTCTAACAAAAAAATCAAATAAAATGACTAAATAGCTGAAAATCAAGGATAAAAAAACTTATTTTTTTTACTTCAATAGCACACTGAATTACTAAACATTTATATATAGCGAATAAAAAAACTTTTTTTTGTAAATTCAGAAAAAAGCATTACCTTTGCAGTCCAATTCTAAAAACTTGGTACCTTGACCGAGTGGCTAGGTAGCGGTCTGCAAAACCGTCTACGGCGGTTCGAATCCGCCAGGTACCTCTAAAGAAAGCGAAAGAGCAACCCAAAAGTGAGTTGCTCTTTTTCTATTTTGAAATACCCTATTTATCAAGAAAATAGAGCCTCTTTTATAATCTCGCTCACCGAAGGGTGTGGGAATATAAGTTTCTTGAATTGGTCTGCCGTCAGCTCCTGCTCGATAGCCAATGTAGCCACAGATAGCAGCTCCGACGATGGGTTGCCGATGAGGTGACAGCCTACAATTATATCTCTGTCGTCGAATACCAGCTTGCAAAGACCGTTTTTACCCTCGTTTTCAGCCACAAAGCGACCAGAGAAAGCCATTGGGAGTTTTTTTACCGAATAGCTGATGCCTTTGGCTTTTGCCTCGTCCTCTGTGAGCCCAACGCCAGCAACCTCAGGATTGGTGTAGATTACAGACGGAACGGCTTTGTAGCTCATCTTATCCTCACGTCCAGCGATGGTGTTTACAGCCACCATTCCCTCACGCTCTGCGGTGTGTGCAAGCATCGAGAAGGCTGTAATGTCGCCAGCAGCATAAACATTTTTCAGAGAGGTCTGCATCTTGTCATTTACCTCGATGCCGTTTCTGAAACGAGCAAGGTCGAGGTTCTCAAGCCCTTTAAGCACAGGACGTCTGCCTACGCTGAGCAGGATTTTCTCGGTCTCGATAGATTGCTCCACGCCATCCTTGTCGATAAAGATAACCTTGCCGTTTTGCAACTCTGTTACCTTTGCTCCCACAAAGAAGTCGATACCTGCTTTGGTAAAGTCCTCGCGAAGCATTGCTGAAATCTCAGAATCCACAGGAGGCAGAATCTCTGGCGCCATCTCCACGACGCTAACCTTTGAGCCAAGCGTATTGAAGAGTCCAGCAAACGCCATTCCGATAACGCCACCGCCTACCACAACGATAGACTGAGGCACCTCCTCTAGCTCCAAAGCCTCACGAGAAGTGATATAGTCTGTTGCGTCCACGCCTTTGATTGGTGGGATAGATACCTCAGAGCCTGTGCAGAGCAGTAGGTTTTTTGCCTCAAACTCCTCCTCGCCACAAGTGATGACGATTTTCTCAGCTGAATAGCTCTTTACCAAAGCCTCGCCTGTAACCATCTTTACCTCATTAGCTGTCATCTTTGCACGAATTCCAGCGTTGAGCTTGCGTATAACCTTCTTTTTGCGAGAAATTATCTTAGCGTAGTCAAATCCTACGTTTTCGGCAGAGACACCATACTTTGCGGCGTCTTTTGCATTTTGATAAATTTTCGCACTATAAAGTAGCGTTTTGGTAGGAATACAGCCCTCATTGAGGCAAACTCCACCAAAAGCGTTTTTTTCAAAAATCACAACGGATAGACCCATGTGAGCTGCACGCTCAGCCGAAGTGTATCCAGCAGGTCCTCCTCCTATAATTGCTAAATCAAACATAATTATTCTGTTATTTTTAATTTATAAAAAACTCAACTTAAAACTGCGTAAAATTCTTTAGCAGAGCCTCTCCCTCGATGCACTTTTTGCCCTCAGAGTCTGTGATAACACACAGAATCACACCCGAGTGCTTCTCTGTGTTGTGGTTGATGACCTCAAACTCAGCGATATATGTCGTTTCTACAAACATTGGCGCAAGGAACTTCATGCTCTGCGACATGTAGATAGTGCCCTCGCCTGGAAAGAGTGTGCCAAAAACTTTAGAGAACACACTTGCCGAAAGGAATCCGTGCATTATCGGACGACCAAAAGGCGTGCCCTTGGCATACTCTGGGTCGACGTGAATCGGGTTGTTGTCGCCTGTAAGCTCGGCAAACAGCTCTACCTGCTTCTGAGTATAAGAGAACTCAAGCCTATATTTATCTCCAACTTTTAGCATAACTTCTGTATAGAATTTAAATTTTATATACTTATCAGAACATTGGTTTTAGCTCTGGCGACACTATCAGCGTAGCTTCAGTAGCTGCCTGCACCTCCTCTACCGTAAACTCAGGGTTTATCTCGGTAAGAACAATTCCCTCAGGGGTAACTTTCATTACACCCATCTCGGTAACTATCAAATCCACCTCGCCAGCAGCGGTAAGTGGTAGAGTGCACTGCTTCATTATCTTTGGATTGCCTTTGGCGGTGTGCTCCATAGCAAGGATAACGTGTTTTGCACCCACGAGCAAGTCCATCGCTCCGCCCATGCCGGGGGTTTTACCGCCAGGTATAGACCAGTTTGCCAAGTTGCCCTTTTCGTCTACCTGCAAGGCACCGAGTACAGTTACGTCCACGTGTCCACCGCGAATTATACCAAAAGATGTCGCTGTATCAAATATCGAACCACCCTCCACACAAGAGATGTAGCCTCCACCTGCATTGGTCAGATATTTACTCTCTTTGCCAGCCTCAGGCGTTGGTCCTAAACCAAGCAGTCCGTTTTCCGACTGAAGGATTACATTTACACCATCTGGGAGATAGTTTGGAATCATGGTAGGTAAGCCTATGCCCAAGTTCACAACATCTCCATCTTTAAGTTCTAATGCACAGCGTTTTGCTATAACCTCTCTAATTTGATTTTTATCCATAATGTTTTATATTTTTTTTGCTTTACTCACTGGTGAGTAAAAAAGATTATTTATTCATTTTTTTTGCCATCTCTTCAGCAATATATGAAGCCACGTCGTCTGCATATGTGTTTGCTCCGAAGCCAGCGTCGTAGCCTAGCTCTTTTGCCAGCTCATGCGAAATACGAGGTCCGCCGCCGATGAGTATTACTTTATCGCGCAAACCCTCTGCTTCAAGTAGCTCTACTAGTGCTACCATGTTTTTTACGTGAACATCCTTCTGAGTAACGGTCTGAGAGACTAAAAGTGCATCAGCCTTGAGTTCAATCGCTTTTGCTACAAAATCCTCATTTTCTACTTGGCTACCGAGGTTGTGAGCCTCTATCATGTCGTAACGCTCCAAGCCGA
>CAYFSY010000175.1:0-3365 GCA_964345905.1 uncultured Paludibacteraceae bacterium
TAAAGTCGTTCAGCGCCATTGTCGCCGAGAGCATGTAGTCTGCCATAAGGTCGTAGTCGCGTGGGTTTGCCTTGATTTTCGGTGCAATCTCTTTTACCGAGAGCAAAATTCCCTCTGCCCACCTGTCCATCAGTCGCGACTGGTTTGGTGTGGTCAGATACTGCTCCAGCACGTGAGTGAAGGCATCGGCAAGCCCGCATGCAATCTGGTGTTCAGAGAGCGAATAGGTAACCTCAGGGTCGAGGATAGAGAACTGCGGATAGGTGCCGTAGAAAGAGTATTTCTCTTTGGTCTCGCCGCGTGTAATCACTCCGCCGCTATTCATCTCCGAGCCCGTAGCTGGAACGGTCATCACAGAGGCAAAAGGCACCTGCCTCTCGGCAAAGCCACCTCTGACGATGTCCCACGCATCGAGGTCTGAGAGGATACCTGCGGCAATCAGCTTTGTGCCGTCGAGCACCGAGCCACCACCAACGGCTAAAAGGTAGTTTACGCCCTCGCGTTTACCTATCTCTATTGCCTTGCGAAGCGTCTCTACATGCGGATTGGGTTCGATGCCCCAAAACTCAATGTACTTTCGCCCTTGCAGAGCCTCTACCACCTGCTCGTGGACACCATTACGCTTCACGCTGCCTCCACCGTAGGTTATCATCAGGTTTACGTCGGCTGGAATCAGTTCGCTTAGTTTTGAAATCTGTCCCTTGCCAAACACCAATTTGGTAGGGTTTTGGAAAATAAAGTTTTTCATACTATTCTATGTTTTTTCAAATTTTTACGCTGACTGCGAGGAATATTATACGCTTTGCATGGATGCGACGACAGCCCAGATGATGTGTCTATGTACGACTTCCTGTGGCACGAGAGGCAAAAATAATTGCGTGTGAGCTCCTCCTCTATGCTGATGCTCCTACAGTACGGACATTCAACCTGTATTCTGTCGCTGTTTGGGGTTTTACTTCTCTTTATTTTTGCTCTTTTTTTGATTCTCAGAAGTATAAGCAACTCTTTGAAATACTCCACAACGATAGGATGTGCAAGAATATCCACACTTACGCCGTCTCGGTTAAGTTCGTGAAACTCAGACTCCCATACTTCGCTATCCATAACAAAAAATTAGTTGGTTTATTTTAATGCACAAAGTTAGAGAAATTTTCTTTAAAATATCAAATGTTTTTGTCTGAACTGTGATTTTTATGATTGCTTATTATGTCACCCCTTCGGGGTTGTGTGTGGGTGGAATGCATTTTTCTATAATCATATCACCCCTTGCGGGGTTTATCTGTCCGTAACTTTGGCATTTCGACTTAATTCGACTCCGCTCAGTAACCACTGCTCAATGACCAAAGTTTTTTGCGTCATTTGCGTTTTCTTTGCGTCCTTTGCGGTTTAAATCACTAAACACTAAACACTCAAAACTCATCACCAATCAATTTCTTTTACTTCGTAAAACAATTTGCTACCGTTCAGCATAGCTCAAAACTACGTTTTGCTCTGCCCTCACTAAATCGCAAATTTCTACATTCCTACATTCCTACATTGCTAAATTCCTCAATTAATCCAAAAAGTAGTATCTTTGCCTAAAATTTTGAGAAAATAGAGTTTGCAGGAAAAATGAAATATCTGATAGTAGGACTTGGTAATATAGGCGATGAATACTCGCATACGAGGCACAATATCGGCTTTGACGTGGTGGATAGGTTGGCTGAGGATATCGGCGCCACGTTCGACGTGAACAAACGCTACGGTGCGGTGGCTGAGGGGAAAATCAAAAACAAACAGCTGGTTTTGCTCAAACCCTCTACCTATATGAACGAGAGCGGCAAAGCCATTCGCTATTGGCTGCAAAAAGAGAAAATCGACGTGTCGAGGCTGCTCGTGGTGGTCGATGACCTCGCCCTGCCGCTTGGCACTATCCGCCTGCGTAGCAAAGGCTCCGATGCGGGACACAACGGACTGAAAAGCATTCAGACGATGATAGAGACTCAGAACTATGCTCGCCTGCGGTTTGGCATCGGCTCAGACTTCCCGTCGGGTTCGCAGGTGCACTTTGTGCTCGGACACTTCGACGACGAGGAACAAGAGGCGGTAAACGCTAAAATCTCTGTGGCGGTGGATTGCATCAAATCCTTTGTGCTCGAGGGTGTTGCCAACGCCATGAACCGTTTTAACAACAAGTAAAGATTATGGACGAAGTTCGTATAGATAAATTTTTGTGGTCTGTAAGGCTATTCAAGACTCGTAGCTTGGCTTCTGAGGCGTGCCAGAAGGGACACGTTCTGATAAACGATGTGCGGGTAAAGCCCTCGCGCCTTGTTCGGCGTGGCGAGACATTCCAGCTACGTCGCCCGCCGGTGGTCTATACCTACAAGATTCTCGACCTGCCGCCGAGCAGGGTCGGACCGAAGCTGGTAGAGCTATATCTGAAAAACATTACCACAGGCGACCAGATCGCTCTGGTAGAGGTGCTGAAGCTCGACCGACAAAACCAACGAGCCAAGGGACTCGGACGCCCGACGAAAAAAGAGCGACGCGAGATTGACTCGTTTCTCGACTCGCAGCCATACTTTGTTGATGATGACGATTGGAATTAATTTTTTTTTAGAAAAGAGATATGAAATCATTCAGACAGGAATTAAGAGTAGAGCAGAGGCATTGTGCCAGCGAGGTTGGCAGCGGACTTTTAGAGGTTTTCTCCACTCCCGCTTTGGTGGCTTTTATGGAAAACACCGCACTGCAGGCGATAGACGACCTGCAAGAGGGACAGACCACCGTAGGCGTAGAGATAAACGTGCAACACCTGAAAGCTAGCTCTATAGGCGAGGTGCTGACAGCTGAGGCGCAACTCCTAAGCCACGAAGGACGTGCCTATGAGTTTGAAGTCGTGGTAAAAGACTCCTCAGGCGACGTAGTCGGCAAAGCTTTTCATAAGCGGTTTGCTGTCGATTCAGAGCGGTTTATGCAGAAGCTGCAAGGGAAGTAGTTTTTTTAGAGACGGAAGTCCGAAGTCGGCAGACGGAAGTTTTTAAACATTAAGATTAATTACGGTCTTGTTGTTTCAAAAAAAATCACATAATCAAATCAATCATATAAATCATGGTTCAGACAGTTGGCAAATTATTCCCAAGTGGATTTCCTAACGGCTTTGCAAGTCCCGCCTGTGCCGGAATGACAAGGGTGTGAGACGGAAATAACAAAAACAAAGGAATGTAGTTAATTTCTACACTCCTTCATTTCTTTTACTTTGTAAAACAATTTGACTACGTCATTTTGCTCTCACTCAATCCAAATTTCTTAATTTTTCTATATCTCCCACTGCTCAAGCGTAGAGATGAACTGGTCGAATGATTTTATCTTTGATTTGGCTT
>CAYFSY010000176.1:0-1407 GCA_964345905.1 uncultured Paludibacteraceae bacterium
GACGGAGAGATAGAGAAGTCTAACATCATAAGGGTGGGTGCTACAGGAACGGGTAAGACGCTGCTGGCGAGGACTATCGCCAAAAAGCTCAATGTGCCTTTTACAATCGTAGATGCTACGGTGCTCACCGAGGCGGGCTACGTAGGCGAGGATATCGAGAGCATCCTTACCAGACTGCTACAAGCTGCCGACTACAATGTAAAAGCAGCCGAAAGAGGTATTGTTTTCATAGATGAAATAGATAAAATTGCTCGCAAGGGCGACAACCCAAGCATCACTCGCGACGGCAGCGGCGAGGGAGTGCAGCAGGGACTGCTGAAGCTCTTGGAGGGTTCGTCGGTGCTGGTGCCACCGCAAGGCGGACGCAAACACCCCGAGCAAAAAATGATAGAGGTAAACACCCAAAACATCTTATTCATCTGTGGCGGAGCGTTCGACGGCATCGAAAAGCGTATCGCCAACAGGCTAAACACAAACGTTGTGGGTTTCCGAAATGACAATGCTGTGGAGTTCGACCGCGACAACCTCATGCAATACATCGCACCACAAGACCTAAAATCGTTTGGCTTGATACCAGAGATTATCGGCAGACTGCCAGTCATCACCTACCTCGAGCCACACGACCGCGACGCACTGAAAAGGATACTGACGGAGACCAAAAACTCTATCATACAGCAGTACAAAAAGCTTTTCGAGATGGACAAAGTGGAGCTTACATTCGCTGAGGAGGTGCTGGACTATGTGGTGGATAAAGCCATAGAATTTAAGCTCGGAGCAAGAGGTTTACGCTCTATTATCGAGACAATAATGATTGATTCGATGTTTGATGCTCCCTCTGAAAACAAATCCAAAATAGAGATAACCCTCGACTACGCCAAAGAGCGTGTAGAGAAGGCTCACTCTAAGATGTTTGTGGGGGAGTGAGAGCAAATATAGCAGCTTATTAGAATTTTGATAAGTACAAATAGCATTTTTTTACGTAAAAAATGCTATTTGTTGGACTCTTTAATGTCAAAAGAATCTTTTGTTGAAACACCTTGCCTATGGAGACTCCTATTTGTCCATGGAGGCATTGGTTTTTTTTCAACCCATAGCCCCTTTTTTAGATTTCTTGCCTCAATTTCTAATTTTGAAAGAATTGTATCTGAATTATATTTTTTAAAATGCCATGCATAGCCTGATTTAATCATCTCATGACTAAGCTCTTGTCCATTTTCAAGATAGGTGTATGCAATTAAGCGATTATACAAATCAATTTCGGTTATTTCTATTCTAACTTTTTCCCCAAAGCACAAATTTGAAAGATGTTTTTTTGACTTTTGATAAAACGGCATTCCCTTTTCGGGAGCATCAATACCCTCCATTCTTACCCTAATAGTTTGTTTGTTTTCACGTATCGCTTCGTAG
>CAYFSY010000176.1:1417-1835 GCA_964345905.1 uncultured Paludibacteraceae bacterium
TGCCTTTTTCTAAAGGCACTTTACTTTCTTTTTTTTCTAAATGCAGAGAAGTGTCTTTAGGTTTGGAAACATCACTTTTACCTTTACGACCAGACTTGTGCCCACATGCAAAAAGCACAAAGGAGGCTATAATTAACAATATCAAATACGTGTCTCGCTTGTAGTACATTTCTAATTTGACTTACTCTTTTCAATAATACCTGGTTTGGGAATAATGTGAATCAAAAATCGTTGATTTAAATACTCTTTGCTCTCTCTCATTGACCCACCAGTTCCACTGCCAGAAATTAACACTTCACAATTGCTCCCGAAATCAATGCTTTCACTACTCCAAAGCTTTTGTAAAGCCAATGCTCTCTCGTAACTAAGTTCATAATTACGAGTGTAACTATCTTGTGACGCTTGCCCCTCAATAACT
>CAYFSY010000176.1:1845-3043 GCA_964345905.1 uncultured Paludibacteraceae bacterium
ATATTGAATTTCGGGATATTCGCGACTAATACCTTCAAGAGTGTTTTGAATTGAACGCCCCGCTTTGATAAGTTCATCCTTTGTATATGAGTCGAGCGTATTTATGTTAGATTTACCACGAGGAAAATTAACTCTGGTTTTTAATATGTGTTTCTTATATACTTCATTGTAATCGAAATATATTGTGTCAATTTTATTTACAGCCTCTTCAATCTCCTTTATTTTGTCTATTTGTGCCTGCGTAGCTTTTCTCTCCTTTTCAATAAACACCATTTTTTTGTGTAAGATAACTATTGTTAGAACAAAAAGCACGAGCATTACAAAAAATATACTCGTCATTAAATCAGAATAGCTAGTCCAGAAAAATGATTCTTTTTTATGTCCACTCATACAATAAACTCCTGTATTTAAATCATTTTTTTACTTGTTTTGTATTAAAAACAGATTGATGCTATATTAATGCAACATTATAGCGTAATCTAAAAAAAAGATAAAACTTTTGTCACAACTTCAAAAAGGATATAAATAAAGCATAGACCAACGCCAGTATAAACAACTACTCTTTGCCAAACTGGAAGTTTAGAGCGTCTATCTATAGCTCCAAAATCTCCTGTAGCTTTAGCATTTGCTAGCTCATCTATTCTTTTGATTAGTTCACCTATTTTACCATTTTGCTCCCTCATAGTCTGCTCAAGTTTTGTAATACTTGCAATTTTATCACCTATTTTATTCAACTCTTCGACAAATTTTGTAGTACTCTTCAGCTTTTCTTGTAATAATTTTTGTTGCTCGTCAATTGATTGTAGTAATGCTCCGTTCTGCTTCTCAAAAGCAGTTTTAAGGGTCTCTTGCTGAGTGTTTAATACTACATCTATTTCAGATATTCTACTTTCAATACTTTCTTGCGTTTTTTGCAACGTCGAATTAAAGTTTTTATTAAACTCTTCTAAAGCGAACTGTGAGTTTGCATCTGATTTATTAATTGCTTCAGCAAGCAGAGTTTTGCGCTGCTCTAACTGTTTCTTTTCCTCTTGAAAACACTCTATAATTTCTACTGAATTGGCTAACAAAATATCATTGTAATCCTTTATGTATGCTAAATTAACAATCCAATGCTCAAGAACCTTAAGAAGTTCTAAATTTTTAACAGTGATCCTTTTGTCTTGCAACTGTGAAATAAGGGTGATTAACTCAGCTT
>CAYFSY010000176.1:3053-3345 GCA_964345905.1 uncultured Paludibacteraceae bacterium
GTTATTGTTGCAATTGGTGCCGTAAATTGTGCATTGTTTTTTGAAAAAGTTCTATTACAGTCTGATAGGTTTTGTGTCATTTTTTGCAAAGCGCTAGCCGTGTCATTCGAAAGTTCTGGCAAAAGCTCTGCTTGCATCCATGAAAGAAAGTCATTTTTTCTCTCTTCGACAGTGATTTTTTCATTCTTAACTCTTAATGTACCAGCCGTAGTTAAGACAATTCCAATAATACTTGAAATCATGGCTAGTGCAACACCTCCTAACAACGCTTCAACTCCGTCAGCACTACTAT
>CAYFSY010000177.1:0-3328 GCA_964345905.1 uncultured Paludibacteraceae bacterium
TTGATACAAAATAACTTACAAAGATAATTCTTTTCTAAAGTTATCTTGAACCATATTTTTTATTGCAAAAATAGCACCATCTCCTCTTTGGCAACGGTGCCGTAGGTCAGTCCGTTGATTCTGTAGAGAGCCTTCAGCGTGATGCCATACTCCTGAGAAATCAGGTGCATCGACTCGCCCGCCTTTACTGTGTGGCTGCGATAGCGGCGGTCTGCCTTCGAGCGCTTTTTAGAGGTATAGACCAGCGTGCCTGCAGGCAACTGAGAGTCCTCAAACATATCGTTGTAGTAGAGCAAAGTCTTTACGTTTTTCTTGCCCAGAGCCTCTGCCACCTCTGTGATTGTGGCATCGCGTTTGAGGCGGAAGCAACTCTTTTTGTTGTTTGTGGTCTGCACCATCAGGTCAGAGAAGTCCACGTAGTTGCCTCTGGTAGTGGTAGATTTAGAGGTTTTTGTCTCTTTATCTTTTTTAGTATCCTTTTTGTTGTCCTTAACGTCTGCCACGCTACCATCAGCTGTCTCGTAGATTAGGTCAGCCAAGTTGTAGTCCTCGATAACCTTTATCAGCTTGTTTGCGTAGTTTGGGTCGGTGGCGTAGCCGCAACGCTTTAGCTCCCTTGCCCACGCCTTGTAGTCCTTCATCGGTATGCTAAAGAGCGATGCGTAGCGGTCGCGCTTCAGGAACAGAGAGTGGTCTTCGTAAGAGTCCAAAACGTTTTTGTACGAGCGGAAACAGTCCTGAACGTTGTCGTCGTCTTTGTGGATAGTTTTGCCCTTCCAGTCGCTACCACACTTTATTCCAAAGTGGTTTTTGCCCTTTACCGCCAGCATGCTCTGCCCTGCGTTAGACTCCAAGAGTGCCTGAGCCATAGTGATAGAGGCGGGGATACCGTGCCTATACTGCTCGGCGACAGCGAGCGACTTGTATTTTGCGATGTAGTCCAAATACCTTTGGCTTAGGCTCTGCGAAAACACGCTGCCAACCAGACTCAAAGCCAATGCCACAACAAATAATCTTTTCATATTCAATTCTGTATGTTTTTTACAATTTAATTTATTGAAAATCCGTTTTTTCAGACCGCAAATTTACACTTTTTTTCTGAAATAATGAAGCGAAGCGGTAAAAGAATTGGCTTATAGGATTGTAAGATGCAAAAATCTTGTTTTTTGTTCTGAAAAAAAGCAGTAACTTTGTAGAATCATAAACAGGAGATTCAACCATGGAAAACAACAAAGAACAAGATTATTCACTCTACAAATACTACAAAGGCGAAAAAGAGAACCCCTTTGTAAATAAAGATAAAAATGCACCTATAGAAAATGGCACGAACTATCCCGCGAGGTGGTGGTATGGGGAAAAGCAGTTTCAAGAAGCTACAATCAAACACCGCTATTTCTTGCAAAACATGCAGAGTAAGCTACAAAAAGCTATTGATGAAGGCTATGCTAATGACATACTAACAGATGAAAGCATAGACTTCAAAAAGAGAGTATTGATACTTTATTTAGACCTTTGGAGCGGAAAATGGTTCCCATACTCAAACCCTGATATTGTTTACACTCGTTATTAAAATCATTTTTACAAAAAATAAGATTTCATCATGAAAAAACCACATAGAAAAAAGATAGATGAACTTACCGCTGAAATGCACTACGAATTTCTAAGTGATGAATACACCATGAAAGAGATAAAAGCGATGGGTGTTTCAGGTAAAATACAGGGTGGTTGCACACTGCAGGCTGCACTCGATTTTTATGAGATAACGGAGGATGAATACCGTGCTTGTGAGGTCAGAGGATTGGTAAAAGACTCTGGATATACGCTTGACGATGCTTTGAAAGAGATGAGCTATGAAAAAGAGAGGTATCTAAAACACGAAAAAGAGAGACTGTTCTTTTGAAAATTATTTTTACAAAATTTGGTCTATCACAAAAAAAGTATTACCTTTGCAATGCGGTTTTAATAGAATCGAAGTGCCATTCTACGGATTGGTGCACCGCAGGGGGAGCTTAGCTCCCTGCTGCTTTTTATAGACTTCCCTATTGTATCAAAAAATAAGTTTCCTGCAAATTCGTTTTTATCCCAAAACTTTCAAACATTTTTAGTAACTTTGTGCAGTTTTTTCTCGAAAGAATTATAAAAATTAAAATCTAAATAAAGTTTATGGCAAAAGAATTTAAGTATGAGGCGATATTTCAGACCTCAAAAGGCAATGAGGAGTACTATCTGCTCAGCAAAGATGGTGTAACCACCGCAGAGTTTGAAGGCAAACAGATACTAAAGGTAGAGAAAGAGGCACTGACAGAGCTCGCTCGTGTGGCGATGCGCGACTGCTCGTTTATGCTTCGCCCTGAGCATCAGAGGCAGGTGGCAAAGATACTCGACGACCCAGAGGCTTCAGAAAACGACAAGTTTGTGGCTCTGACCCTGCTTCGCAACGCAGAGGTGTCTGCTAAAGGCTTACTGCCATTTTGCCAAGACACCGGCACAGCCACCGTTATAGCCAAGAAAGGACAGCGAGTGTGGACAGACTTCTCTGACGAGGAGGCACTCTCGAAAGGTATCTACGAGACCTACACAAACGAGAACCTACGCTATTCGCAGAACGCACCGATCAACATGTACGACGAGGTAAACACAGGCACAAACCTACCTGCACAGATAGACATCATGGCAGACGAGGGAGACGAGTATAAGTTTCTGTTTATGGCAAAAGGTGGCGGTTCGGCAAACAAGACCTACCTATTCCAAGAGACCAAGGCGCTGCTCAACCCAGCCACTCTGGAGAAGTTTTTGGCTGAAAAAATCCGCACACTCGGCACAGCCGCCTGCCCACCATACCACATCGCTTTCGTCGTCGGTGGTAGCTCGGCAGATATGTGTATGAAAACCGTGAAGCTCGCTTCGGCAAAATATTACGACAACCTGCCTAATACAGGCAACGAGCACGGCAGAGCGTTCCGCGACCTGGAGCTTGAGCAGAAGGTGCTTGAGTCTGCCTACGAGAGTGGCTTTGGTGCTCAGTTTGGCGGCAAATACTTTGCCCACGACGTTCGCATAGTACGCCTGCCACGCCACGGCGCTTCGTGCTTCGTAGGAATGGCTGTTTCGTGCAGTGCCGACAGAAACATCTTGGCAAAAATCAACAAAGACGGCTTATGGATAGAGAAAATGGAGGAGAACCCAGCGGCTCTAATCCCTGAGCGTTACCGCAAGGATAGCGAAGGCGAGGTGGTAAAAATCGACCTCAACCAGCCTATGGCAGAAATCCTAAAGATTCTAAGCAAATATCCTGTCTCTACTCGCCTCTCGCTGAGCGGCACCATAG
>CAYFSY010000178.1:0-3219 GCA_964345905.1 uncultured Paludibacteraceae bacterium
GTAGCAGCTCTGCCGCATCGCTCAGGGTCGAAACCTCCGAACCGCTTGCAAGCAGCACCACCTGCGGGTTCTCGTCAGACTCCACCACATAGGCTCCAAGCTCCACTTGGTGTCTGTCTGTCTTCAGGTCGTTGATGTTTTGGCGTGAGAAAATCAGCGTGGTAGGCGTATCTACGTTCTCCATCGCCAGACGCCACGCTATAGTGGTCTCCTCCACATCTGCGGGACGAAGCACCAGCATTGAGTTTTTGCCCGAATGGTTTTGTAGCTTTTCGAGCAAACGCACCTGAGCCTCTTGCTCTACAGGCTCGTGAGTTGGTCCGTCCTCGCCCACACGGAAGGCGTCGTGGGTAAAGATAAACTTCACAGGTAGCTCCATTAGCGAAGCCATACGCATAGCAGGCTTCATGTAGTCTGAAAACACAAAGAATGTAGCACAAGCCGCAATCACTCCGCCGTGCAGGGTAGCACCAATCATCAGGCAAGCCATAGTAAGCTCCGATACGCCCGCCTGCAGGAACGCTCCACTGAAGTCGTCGCGGCGCATGGCTTTGGTGTGCTTCAGGAATCCGTCTGTCTTGTCTGAATTCGAGAGGTCGGCACTGCTGACAATCATATTCTCTACCTGCTGAGCCAGCTCTCCCAAGACGGTTGCCGAAGCTGCACGCGTCGCCTGATTTGGCTTCTGCTGAACCTTGCTCCAGTCGATTTTTGGCGACTTCTCTGTAAAGAACCTATCGAACTTCTCTGCCAGCTCAGGATTTTTATTTTTCCAATCTGCAAAGAGTGCATTTTTCTTATCGGCAATGTTTATCAGCTCCTTTTCGCGACGAGCATAGATATCTTTTGTCTCTTGGAATAGCTCGAAAGGATTGTCGAGGTCGCCTCCAAGATTTTTGATAGTATTTACGTAGGCATCTCCGCCGAGTGGTGCACCGTGGGTCTCGCAGGTGTTTTCGTACGAGGTACCGTCTGCACGTCTAGCTCCCTTGCCCATGATGGTTTTACCAATAATCAGCGTTGGCTTGCGAGCCTCTGCCTTAGCGTCACGTAAGGCATGGCGAATCTCTTCGGTGTCGTTGCCGTTTATCTCCAAACCCTTCCAGCCCCAAGCCTCGTATTTCTTACGAACATTCTCGGAAGTAACCTCGCTGACAGGTGTAGAGAGCTGGATGTCGTTTGAGTCGTAGAACATAACGAGGTTATTCAACCCCAAATGCCCTGCGATTCTGCCCGCACCCTGCGAAATCTCCTCCTGTATTCCGCCGTCAGAGATAAATGCGTAGATGGTGTGAGAGATGTTCTCTTTGCCAAACTTGGCTTGCAAAAACTTAGCTGCAATAGCTGCACCTACGGCGTAGGCGTGTCCCTGTCCGAGCGGACCAGAGGTGTTTTCCACACCACGCTTCAAGTCGAGCTCTGGGTGTCCAGGTGTGCAACTACCCCATTGGCGAAACTGCTTTAGGTCGTCTAAAGTGTACTTACCCGTGCAAGCCAGCGTTGCATAAAGCATTGGCGACATATGACCAGGGTCGAGGAAAAACCTATCGCGGTGCTCCCACTCTGGATTGCGTGGGTCGTACTCTAAAAACTCCGAGTAGAGAACATTGATAAAGTCTGCTCCGCCCATGGCGCCACCGGGGTGTCCAGACTTAGCTTTTTCTACCATAGCTGCCGACAAGATTCTGATGTTATCCGCAGCTCTTGCCATCTCTCCTAAATTATTCATTGCTTTTTTTATATTTTTTGTGATTTATTTTCGTTTTGCAAAGATAGTCATTTTTTGTGGAATGTTTGGCATTTTTACCACAAGGAACGCAAAGATGGCTCTCCTCTCTTGCGGTTGCTGAGCGAAGTCGAAGTATGGAGAGGAGCGGGGAGGAGAGGCTAAAAAAAGGGACGAAAATCATTCGCCACTCATTGATTTAGCTCCTTATTTTATCCTATAAATGTAGCTGTATAGCTATTTGTCTTTAGCGTTGTCATATATCCGTAGATAGCCCCCATTCGGTTTTCTTATCTCTGTCTTAAAGGTTTTGTCTTTCGAGTCGTCCAGAGAGTCAAACACAACCTCTACGGCATAGCTATCATGCTCCAGATTGTTGTAGTAGAATTCAAACGTGTAGAGACACATACATCTGCAATATTGGTCTGGAGACTCTGTGGTCTCTGTAATCATCAGCGTAATCTTGTCGCCTTCAACCTTCTGAGTCGCCTCAAACTCAGCGCAACAGATGTAGTTAATATTCGCTTCAAGCATTAGCGAATCGCCTATAAAGGAGTAAGTCATGCCGTCTGGCTGCTCCTCATCGGTCATGTGGCTCTCTGCCACGTCTTTTTGCCCATTGCAGCCCGTGTATTTTATCTCAACAAAGTTCGCTGTAGGCTGAAGTGCTTTACAGCCCACCATAACCACAACTCCAATCATCAGCAATAGTGCTGGTAGTAAAAGGTTCTTTTTCATAACTTATTTACTCCTCAATTTTTAATTCAACATTTATTGCCTTGTTTGGTAGTTTTGGATAGATGCCATAGTAATACATTTTGCTAAAGGCGGGGTAGGTGCCCCCATCGTCTGAAACAAGTGTAGATTGTAGCTTGAGAGTTAGCGAAGTGCCGTTGTCGATTATATGCTGACTGGCAACTCTATAGAACGAGTTTGGCATTGTGTGGCTACCTATCACAACCGAGTGGTCTGCAAAATTCATTTCAGGCAAAACCATATCGCATAAAAAAATACCGTACAAATCTTCCATGCTGCTGATTACAATACAAGTATCTTTGCTTATCAACTCTGGGAAGCATATTGGCTCTTCTGTTGGTTTAAAAGAGTGCTCAAAAAAACTGCTCAACTGCCTATCTGGATTTTTGCTCGGATAATATACGTTGTCGTTTTTATCACAAGCCACAAAGGCAACTCCAACCATCAGCAGTAGTGCTGGAAATAAAAAATACCTTTTCATAAAATCATCTTTTTTAGTTAATGAAATGTTGTTTATGACTGCAAAGGCAATAAAAGTTTTTCTAAAAACAAAAAAAGAGATTAATGTGGGGAATTTATTTTCTTTACAAAAATACCGCTGCCACTACCAGTGGGATAAGTCCTGCAAAGTAGCCTGCAAAGACCTGAGCGAGTGTATGCCTATTCAGATAGAGGCGAGCAAAAGCCACAACGCCCGACACCAGCACCACGAGCGAAAAGAGATAGACATAATCGTA
>CAYFSY010000179.1:0-3200 GCA_964345905.1 uncultured Paludibacteraceae bacterium
TCCTCCAGAGATAGCCTCTCTTTCAAAATTGGACTGCAAAGGTAATGCTTTTTTTCTCCACCACCAAATATTTTTCAAACTTTTCCTAAATAAAACATCTAAAACGCTGAAAAACAACGAGAAAAAATTTTAGAAAATTCTACCTTCCCATAGCATCGTCAAAAAATCTATTGCAGGATAAACCTCCACATTATTGATTTTGCGAGGATATTTATCCAACGAAACAATAATAAGCCGACAATCTGGGAACTCCTCCGAAAAAGCCTTTAGTCCTTTTGTTTGATGCGATTTCACCTCATCAGACGATTTAATTTCGATGGCAACTTCAGCATTTCCAATAATGGCGTCCACTTCATAACCCGATGATGTTCGCCAATAAGAGAGATTTTGTAGCGGTCTGAAATACCCGATATAAGCAATAATTTCTTGCATGATAAAATGTTCAAAAGCGTGTCCGAATTCAGGAGAGCCCGGAGTAAGAGCAGCTCTTTTCAAAAGAAAGTTGGCAACACCCACATCGAAATAGTAAAATTTAGGTGATTGAATAACACGCCGTTTAACGCTTCGGGTAAATGCTGGAATGGTATAACCAATAAGAGTTTCTTCCAAAATAGAAAAATACTCCTTCACGGTAGGAGCACTTACGCCACACTCCGAAGCGATATTATTATAATTCAAAATTTCGCCATTACTCAATGCAGCAACTTCCATAAACCGCGTAAATGTGTTTAGACTTCTGGTAAGCGCTTCGGCTTTTATCTCTTGTTGCAAATAATCACCCACATAAGCGTGAAGTCGGTTAGTAGGATTTTCAACTAAATAATGTCTTGGCAACATCCCATTATTACAGGCTTTCACAAGGTCAAAGTCGGAAATTTCAGCACTGACAAATGGATATAGGTGCTTTCGGAGTGCTCTGCCACCAAGCAGATTTACTCCACTTCGACGCAGTTTGCGAGCACTTGACCCACTGAGAATAAAACGAAGATGATGATTGCTTATCAGCCAATGAACTTCGTCCAGCAAAGCTGGTATTTTCTGAATTTCGTCTATAATCACCAATTCATTTTCTGGAAGCATACTTAGCTCCTCACGCAAAAGTGCAGGACGACGGTTGTAGCGTGCAAACTCATCTGATTTCAATAAATCGATGTAGCGAACGTCTGGGAATAGCATTCTCAACAATGTGCTTTTGCCTGTTTGGCGAGCTCCCCAAAGAAAGACACTCTCGTTTTCAGCATCTTGAAAATTTATTTTTCGTGGTAACATATTCACTCTTTTTATAAATTAAATAGATTTTCGAAGTGCAAAGATACAAATTTTTTATGTAAATCTAAAGTACAGCTTTACTTTTACATGTATTTCTAAAGTTTAACTTTCGATTTGCATAGATTTATGTAGCAATTATACTAAGCTAAACGACTGAAAAACAAGGAGAAATTTTTTAGAAAGAGATTTTTCTAAAAGAGTCAGTTGCAAAAAGACTATTTTAGTTTATCCAGTTCGTTCTCTATTATCGGAATACTATAGCCAACCGTGTCGGTGCTACTCTTGTATAGCACCAAATCGAGAGGATTGTTGTTTATGCTAAATTTAGACGGCTCGATAACTGCAAACTGATAGTATTCACACGTATCTACTATATCAGAACAATTTATATTGCTAAAATATATAGTGTCGTTTTGAATGCGATAGTCTCCTCGCACTTCTGATACACCAAAGCAGACAACCGTTTCCTTAAACTTATAATCATCTTTGAGCTTCAGCGTTGTCGTACAATTTGCAGCGCCTTCTGCTGATGCCACTAAAACATTTTTGCTTTCAAATTTTTCGAAATTTATAATTCCGCTTGGCTTCAAAAAAGTCAGCAGCAGCACAAGTAGTAAAACTCCAATGGTTACAAGTCCAGGTTTGTTGGCTGCTCTCTCTCTGATAGCAAGGTAGATTTGCCATAAAAGAGCGATTAAAAGTACAAGAAAGATTATAATCAACGCAAAGAACACTCCCATTGCCAAAGAGCCTCGTCCGAGCATAGTCATCCAAAAGTAACTTGTATTTACTATCAGAAAGAAAGCTATTGCCGATATTATTAATACTCTGTTTTTCATCTTTTTATGCAACCATTTTATTTATTACTCTACTTCTGAGGAACATCAACAAAATCTAAATTTTTAGCACAATCAATCCTATGTAGCTCTGTACCAACAGGTCTATTCAAAAAAGGAATAATTGCACTATCATAATTGGCTATCGTATTTACATCGTAAATCTCTATATTATTAGGGTCATCTACATACTCTTGTGTCTCCGTCCCCGAAAAAAAACGCCAACCACTGTCATTTATATCATCTGGCTTTTCTCTATACATATAGCCAATTTTCAACCCATCGACAGTAATTTTATCCGTTGCCAAGCAATATCCCATATTGGGAACAAGCTCTTTTATATCATCGGCTGTAAGTCTAAATTTTTTCTTGCTTTTCATTTTTTATACTTCTGCCTACAAACACTTCACTCTAAAACTTATACCCCAAAAGCAACTCTCGGATAGGCAGACGCTTTTTGCCTGAGAGCTGAAGCTCCTTTAGGTGTAGGAAGCCGCCTTTAGATGCCACTTTGGCATAGGTTTTGCCATCAGAGAGAATTGTGCCGAAAGGCTCTGAATGAGCGGAAAGCTCCACCTCTGTCTCAAAGACCTTAAACGAACTATCCTTGTATGGAAACCACGCTGCTGGGTATGGCGAAAGCCCGCGAACAAGGTTATGAAGCTGCTCCACAGGCTGCGAAAAGTCGAGCTCGCAGGTCTCTTTAAAAATTTTTGGTGCTGGCTTAAGCTCCTTAGCAATTTGGCTCTGCGAGATAAACTCAACACTTCCGCTTGCCAAAGCGTTTACGGTTTTTACCACCAACGCACCGCCTGCCTGAGCCATCTTGTCGTGCAGAGTCCCTGCATTGTCGGTAGGCAGGATTGAAATCTCCTCGCAGAAAATTATATCTCCGGTATCAATCTCGTGGTTGAGGCGGAAGGTGGTAAGTCCTGTAGTCTGCTCGCCGTTGATGATAGCCCAATTGATAGGTGCTGCCCCGCGATATTGCGGTAGCAGAGAGGCGTGTAGGTTGATTGTAGAGAGCCTCGGCATAGACCAAACCTGCTCTGGCAGCATCCTGAACGCCACCACCACAAACAAATCGGCACTGAG
>CAYFSY010000180.1:0-3197 GCA_964345905.1 uncultured Paludibacteraceae bacterium
GGCGGACTTACCTGCGATAGCGAGGATTTCTACAATGCTGAGGCTCATTCAAATGCTATATTTATGCCGAAAATTCAGGTTGGAGCAGACCAATATGTGGGATTTTTCCACATGGGAGCTTATCAGGAGAGTCTTGGAGGCTTTGGAGGCATACAGCACTGCCTTATACCTGGTCCCAAAATGGTGATTATAGATCGAGACGAGACAGGCGAGTGGTACACTAAGCTATTTGCAAAGGAGCAGAGCTACAAGTCGATGTTAAAGATTTTAGGTTATTGAAGTGATATTTTTTTATAACTTTGTAAATCAAAAAAAATATTGCACTAAATTATACTATAATGATATGAAAAAGAGATTGTTTTTCACGCTTTTGGCTGTGGTAGCTATGGCAACTGCTTGTGTAGAAAAAGAGAAGTCTAATATAGTTACAGATTTCTATATTAATAATCAGACCGGACATTTTCTGCATTTTGATTTTTGTGGCAAGGTTTTTGATACTCCTGATACTATGTTGTACGTTGGTGTTTCGGTTGCTCCGTTTGAGGCTAAAAGAGCATTCTCGCTATATACAATAAATACAGGTTATTTTAATAGGTATGATGACCCGAGCTATTACGATTCTGTAGTAGTGTATGTAAATAGCATGGAAATTGGTTCGGTAGGTAAAGATAATGGACTTCTTAGGCCATCTTCTTACAAACTTATAGAAGAAAACACCAAAGTGATAGATGGATATGAACATAAGTATTGGGAGTTTACGATAGACCAAGAGTTTTTAGATGGAATTGAGAGAAAGAAGTAGTAGATGAAAATTGGGGAGATAGATTTCGGAGAGAAGCCTGTGTTTTTAGCACCAATGGAGGATGTAACAGACCCTTCGTTTAGGTTGCTGTGCAAGCGGTTTGGAGCCGATATGGTCTATTCTGAGTTTGTCAGTTCTGATGCACTTGTAAGGTTTGTTAACCGCACTATGCAGAAGCTGACTATTCTGCCAGAGGAGCGTCCTACTGTTATTCAAATCTATGGCAAAGACCCCGAGACTATGGCTGAGGCTGCGCGTATTGTCAGCCAAAGCAACCCCGATATTATTGACATAAATTTTGGTTGTCCTGTAAAAAAGATAGCCAATAAAGGTTCTGGAGCGGGACTTCTGCGTGACGTTCCGCGAATGCTAGAGATTACTAAGGCTGTAGTGCAGGCAGTAGACATTCCCGTTACTGCCAAAACCCGCTTGGGTTGGGATGAGGAGAGTAAAATCATCTGCACCTTAGCCGAGCAATTACAGGATTGTGGCATCAAAGCTCTGGCGATACACGGACGCACCCGTTCGCAGATGTACACAGGTGAGGCGGATTGGACTCTGATAGGCGAGGTCAAAAAAAATCCAAGAATACAAATACCCATCATTGGCAACGGCGATGTAACCTCTGCCGAGATTGCCGAAGAGAAGTTTCGCAATTATGGCGTAGATGCTATAATGGTGGGACGTGGCACTATTGGTGCTCCTTGGATTTTTGCCGAGATAAAAAACCGACTTATTGGTTCAGAGCAGTTTGCAATTCCAGACTTTGAGGATAAAAAAGAGATTTTAAAACAACATATCTTGTCATCAATTGAGTGGCTTGGAGATGAGCGGCGTGGCATTGTTCACTCTCGCCGACACATTGCAGTTACACCGCTGTTTAAGGGTATCAGAAATTTCAAGCCGACTCGCATAGCGATGCTCAGAGCCGACACCAAAGATGAGCTTTTTGCACTTATAGATGGAGTGCAAGAGCCAAGAGAAGAGTAGAGTAGTCAAAAGGCATATTATTACAAAATAAAAAAGCCTCCGTCATTTTGGCAGAGGCTTTTATCGTTATTCTAAATATAGCAATTAGCTTAGTTTAGAGGTATATCTATTTCGTCTGGTCCGTTGAATAGTACAAACTCAAGACCTGCAGCTACATACTGGTCACCGCCTATGGTTAGGTTCCACATGTTGATAGTGAACTTGTTGCCAGCAGCCTCTTTGGTGTAAACCTTGCGGTTTGTCTGTCATTCTATGTCGCTTTCTACATAACCCTCTGTTCCAGTTATGAACGTCAGTAAGCTGTTTGTAACGCTGAAAGCCTCTCCCATTGGTTTCAATACATATTCTGCTGGGATAATGCAAGATGCTACCTTGATAAGCTTATTCTCTGCACTAAAGAAGTAGTAGTTGATATAGTACTCTGTAAACTCGGCTTTCTCCTCTTTGTGTCCGTAGATTACAAGAGTCTTACCGTCTGCTAGGTTACGAGTAGTATTTTTTGTGTACCCACGTCCTGTTTCAAATGTCTCTACCTGCTGAGCAGTTGCGTTCCAATCGAGTTTTGGATAAGAGATAGCTGACATTTCAGGATATTTAATGCTGAAACACATACCAGGAACTATACCCCAGTCTGGAAGATTATCTGCATTAGCCCATGCTGTTACAGTTTGGTATGGAGAAGTGAAAGGCATGTAGTATCCATAAGATATTTCGCCTGTAGTGGTAAAGCCTTTCTCTGCCATGAATGCTTTGAAAGCATCGCTCTTTACTACATCCGCGTTAGCAGCGAAAACTTGTACAGCTTGTCCTACCATATAACCAACTGTAGGCATAAGTTCACTCCTTGTTTTGAATAGATAGTATGCCATAGATGGGTCTGACTCCTCTTCAAGGAACTCGTGTCCGAGGCTAGCCTCATACTCTTTGATCTTTTCTACTCCGTCGAACATACGAAGATATGGCATTACGTATGTCTCTGGCTCTAATGCTATGTTAGAGCTAAAATTGATAGTAGCAGTGTAGGTTTCGTACTTTGCAGTGATTTTGCCCGAGCCCTCCTTTAGAAGTTTAGCCTTGCCTTCTGCAGTAATCTCTACTACGCCCTATGGAGTAGCACTCCATGTAGCTTTTACGGCTGTGCCGTCAAGTGTTGCACTAAGCTGATGTTCCTCTCCAACGGCTGTAAACACAATGCTTTCAGGAGAAACTTTAAATGTCTTTGGTTTTGGTTGTTCCTCTTCTTTACAAGAGAATAGCAGACCAACTGTGGCAACCAACATCATGGTTGCAAGAAAATTTAATTTACGCATAATTCTTAATTTTTTATGAATATTTATGTATGATTATTTTGCTTAAAAAAAAAGTAGGTTCAAGATAACTTTAGAAAAGAATTATCTTTGTAAGT
>CAYFSY010000181.1:0-3189 GCA_964345905.1 uncultured Paludibacteraceae bacterium
GCCAAACACCTGGAAAACAGCGGGAATTTAAAGTTAAGTTCACGCTTTTTTGTTTTTCTAAATAATAGGTTTGTTTTATGCAGGTAAATATAGGATTGATACATAAGGTTAGAGTTAGCAAGGGCTGCAAGCAGAGCACTGTAGCTGATGCATTGGGTATTACTCAGGCTCACTACTCGAAGCTCGAAAAGGGCGAGGTGGAGTTTAACCTGCAACTGCTAAGCAAGCTGATAGACCATTTAGAGCTAAACCCGCTGGATGTGATAACCTTCTCTGAACAGCAGCAAGAGGCTATAGACACTATGCTCAATGATAGTAGCAATAGCAGGTGCGAGTGTGCCATAAGGAGCCTGATACAAGATGAGCTAAAGAAAGTTTGCGGCAGATGTAGAGATAAAAAATAGAGATTTTTTCTGCCTGCTTATAAAATTTTTATTCACGGCATAAACATTGGCAGGTAGAGCATTTTTATTCATAATATGAATAATTTAGTCATCAGGGTTTAATAAAAACTTTCTATTTTTGTTGCGAAGATATCTTTTCATAAATTAAAACCCGATGGCAAGGTTAAGTGCCGAAATCTATTATGTTGAACAAAGGTAAAAAATTTCAAGTGATCGAAGAGGGAATCATATCTAAAAGTGGTATGAAAAAAGTGCTTGGAGGCACATGTAGTTCTACAGGAATGTATGGCTGTAACAACGATAATCCAGCAAGTCTTGTCATAAGTGCATGCTTTAGAGAGAAGTTAGTGTGTACAGAGTTTTTAAATTGTCCTGTAAGTCCAGATAACAGAAATAGCACATGTGGCCTTGGGGGCGAAACATTCACGACTTGTTCTTGTACAAGATATGAAGCTGTATATAAACAGTAATGGTCTTGCCATTTATAACAGACAAAACCTATCAGAATCTGCTGCAAAAAGTTAGTAGATTCTGATAGGTTCTATGATAGTAAAAAACAATAAACATCAAATATGTGTACTACTAAAGTTATTTAAAATTTCTTGTTTTTTTTATAACTTTGCCTATCGAATCTGATAACAAAAAAACAAGTATTAATTATGATGAAAAGTTTTTTTTTAATAGTAGTATCACTATTTGCAATAGCTACAACAGCAAATGCTCAAAGCATTACTAAACCTCGTGTAGATGAGAGAATGGAACTAATGTCCACTGTGTTTCGTTTGGCTGAAGCCAGCGAGTTTTCTCAAAAGACTAATCCTTTGTATTTACAAAAACTTGAAAAATGGTTTGCGCCTTATAAAAAGCACAAAGTGGTAGAATACACCAAATTGCTAAGAAATGATTATGGAGTAGCCTATGATGCTGTGCCAAAGCTGGCAGTAATGTTGAAAATCAATAAAGGAAAAGTTAGTTTAGACAAAGAGATTTTATTAGAAAACCTTGACTATCGTTGGCATAGAGATAGTTTGCCTAAATATATAGAGTATCTAAACGATTTTTACAAAAAATCTAAATTCCAAAAGTTTTTTGAAAGTAATTCGTCTTATTATCAAGAAGTTGCAAACAGATTTCAAACTAATGTTCTTGATAAAATGAACTTTCAATGGTTTAGTAGCTTTTTTGGCGAAAATTATCTGAAAAACACTGAATTTAGAGTTGTTATATCAGTGTTAAGCCAGTACGGAAATTATGGAGCAAGAGCAAAGTATTATGATGGCAAGCAATATTTTTACTCAATAAATGCTATTGGTGGCAGGTATGATGAGGACAACTTGCCTATATTTAATCAATATCTTGGAGGTGTTGTAGCTCATGAATTTTGCCATAGCTTTTGCAATCCTCTGATTGATAAATATTATGAGGAGCTAAAAGAACAAGCAGAAAAATTTTATAACCCATACGAGAAACTGATGATAAAACAATCTTACGGTTCGCCTCTGATATACTTGTATGAAATATTTGTAAGAGCCTGTGAAACACACTTTTCGGTTGACCAAACCACAGAAGAGGACTACAAAAAACATCAAACTACAGCAGAAGAATATAAGGAGCATATATGGTGGAAAAGCATGCAGTACGAGAAAAACAATGGTTTTCTGTGGATTGATAGCTTATATAGTGCCTTAGATGAGTATAAAAACAATCGTACAAAATATAAGAATATAGGTGAATTTATGCCTGAAATAGTAAAGCTACAAAACCGTCTTGTGCCAGAAGAGATTTATCAAACTTTTGAATTTAGAAGAGCCACTATTTTAGGAACAAATATAGAGGACGGTGCTCAAGATGTAGATTACAACTTGGACAGCGTAGTAGTCTATTTTGATAAACCTATGGCTATTGGAAATAACGGAATAGGTAGAAATCCTTATTGCGAAGAGTGCAAAGAGCCACAACCGCATGAGTCAAAAAGGCAATCATATTGGAGTGAAGATGGAAAGAGTTGGGTAGTCTTTTTTAAATTAGAACCTGATACTGAGTATGGACTTGGCTATGCTAACTATTTTTTCAGAACCACTCATAAGGATAAAGATGGTAGATATCAATTTTACTATCCTAAAAATGAATATTATATAAAATTCAAAACACGTAAAAAAGAATGATTTTATCAAATTACACATTTTTATTTGAACATAATGAAGAGTATTTCATGTTCAACTCTTTGTCAAGAGCATTTATTGAAATAGACAAAGATAGTTTTCAATTGCTTTTGGATAGACAAAAAAACAAGTCGAAAATTTCTAAAGAGCAATTAGACAAAGAACTCTATGAAGAATTAGAAAAACATTAACTTTGTAGTCTGAATATAAATAGAGGCTATTGGGTTATGAAAAGAATCTATATTTTATTGTTGGTTTTGTTGTTGCTAACGGCTTGTAAACGAGAGCAGAATGTTGATTTTAGGCATGAGATGCGGAAGTTTGTCGTAGAGATTAGCCACTACGCCAAGCAACACCATGCGGGTTTTGTGGTAATTCCGCAGAACGGAATCCAGCTCATAACGCTCAGCGATGAGAGTAGTGGAGCTTTGGCAGAGGATTATCTCGCCGCTATCGACGGACACGGACAGGAGGAGCTTTTCTATGGCTACGACGGTGACGACCTCGCCACACCCGCCTCTGAGAGCGACTATCTGAAGGCTTACCTCAACCGCTCTAAAGCCTTAGGCAAGGCAATCTTGGTTACGGACTACTGCTATACGGCGGCGAATGTAGCCGACTCT
>CAYFSY010000182.1:0-236 GCA_964345905.1 uncultured Paludibacteraceae bacterium
GGACGACGGCACACCTACACAAGACCGTGAGCGCTTCCGCGTGTGCATGGACGCTGTAAGAGAGGCTTGCCCAGATGTGATAATGATTCCTTCTACAGGCGGTGCTGTGGGCATGACTGCCGAGGAGCGTCTGCAACCAACAGAGCTTATGCCAGAGATGGCAACACTCGACTGTGGCACATGCAACTTCGGTGACGAGGTGTTTGAAAACACAATGCCTATGATGCGTGACTTTG
>CAYFSY010000182.1:284-3184 GCA_964345905.1 uncultured Paludibacteraceae bacterium
CAAACGCATGATGGAGAACAACATCAAGCCAGAGTACGAGTGCTTCGAGATGGGCCACCTCGATACAATCGTCAGAATGGCTCGTAAGGGCGAGGTTCCGGGAGCACCAATGCAGTTTAACTTCGTGCTTGGCGTACCTGGTTGCACACCTGCTACTGTAGACAACTTAGCGTGGCTTGTAAATAAAATACCAGCAGGCTCTACTTGGACAGCTACAGGCGTAGGACGTTCTGAGTTCCCGCTTGCTGCGGCTGCAATCGTTATGGGTGGACATGTTCGCGTAGGCTTCGAAGACAACCTATACCTTTCAAAAGGTGTGTTGGCTAAATCGAACGGCGAGCTTGTGGCTAAGGTTGTTCGCTTGGCAAAGGAGCTTGGCAGAGAGATTGCTACACCAGCAGAGGCTCGCGAGATACTCGGACTGAAAAAATAATTTTTTTTCCATAATACGTAAGAGAGATGGGGTTAATCTTCATCTCTCTTTTTTTAACAAGAATAAAACAACTAATTGACAAATATTTTGTATGTTTTGTAATTATTTTATCACATATAAAGTGAAACTTTTAAATAAATTTGCTTAAAAATTGGTTTTATGAAAAAAATTTTTATAACTTTGCGAAATGTGTTTCAAATTTTATTTTCTTAACTTGGAACACATAATTGTTTAATTTAATAAGTTTTTAATATGAAAAAGAAAACTACATTGTTGATTCTTGTGCTACTATCCTTTTTAGGATTACAGGCACAGGGTATTACTTTGCCTTATCTTCAGAATTTTTCTGCTCTGACTAGCGGAAGCATGGAGGGTACCGGTACTTCTGGTACAGCTGCCTCTGCAAGCGACCTTACAGGCTTTACAGGCTTGGTAAAGGGCTTTCAGGCAGGTGGTGTTCTGAAGTTAGGCTCGAGTGGTGATGTAGGTAGCCTTACTACCGATGTATTCACCGCAACAGGTACATCTGTACGCGTGGCATTTTGGGCTGTTCCTTGGACTGGCACAAGCCCTAAAGCAGCCAAAGTACTCGTACAGTATGGTAGCCAAAGCGATACTATCGATATCGCAGCCGCTACCCACACTTGGCCCCTTACTGCCGATGACTTTACGCAGTATGAGGTGTTATTCAATTCGGAGGCAACAGCCTCTTCGGTTACGATCAGTACACTTAGCGAGACAGGACTCGATAGGCGTATCTTTATCGACGACCTGAAAATCTCTACACTACCGATGGGAGCCGCTCTATCAGAGGGCTTTGAGGATGCAGCATTCCCTCCAGAGGGATGGGTTACTTACAAGTTGAGCGGAACAGTTAGTTGGGAGCGATATACTTTAAGTACTCCTATAGGAGCAGCCTCAGCTTCTGTAAACTGGGCTAGTGGTGGAAGTAACAACTGGCTGATTACACCAAAAATGAGGGTAACTGCAGCAGCGAGCACTCTTGGATTCCAGGCAAAAGTTGCCTCGCTATTCAGCAATACTACTCTGTACATAAAGGTATCTACTACAGGTGTTTCTCCAACAGACTTTGCTGATACAAAGCTTACGCTTACAGACAATGTGGTGATGCCAAACACTCTTACTACTACTTGGACAGCACACACAGTTGATTTAAGTGAGTATGTAGGACAGAATATCTATGTTGCTTTCCACGTTGTGGACAACAATGGTTCTAGAGTGATGATAGACGAAATAACTGGACCAAACGTTATGCCAGACGTTTGCGCTAGACCTGCTACAATTACAGCATCAGATATTACCTCTAACTCTGCAACGATTACATGGACTGATGCTACTGGTAATAGCTGGATAGTAGAGAACTCTTCGTATGCAGACTTTAGCCAAGATGTTCGTTCATATACAGTTACAGACACTACTGTGCAGCTTACAGGTCTTATACCTGGACGCACTCAGCATGTTCGTGTTATGGCAGACTGTGGAGCTGGCGACTTTAGCAGCTGGAAGTACACAACCTTTGTTACATCATGTGGTACAGTAGATCCATATAACTGGAGAGAGACATTTGATAATTATCCTTCAGATAATAAAAAGCCAAATTGTTGGACTCGTACATTAGCTTACAATTCGGGTACAACTATTTCTTATCCAAATGTAACTACTACTACTGCATACTGTCAGGATTCTGAAGGTGGTGGTATGGAGATGCGAGCAACCTCTTCTGCTCCAACAAACCTTATCGCTTCACCTCTGTTTGCTGACTCGCTTAGCGGAAGTGAAGTTTCGTTCTATGTGAAGTACACCATCTCGGCAACTTCTACTTCGACTACTGGAGATGCTTACTTTGGTGTAATGTCAGACCCAGCAGACGCAGCTACATTTATACCTGTTGCAAGTATTATTCCAGACGAGAGAAGCGCTTGGGTAAACTATACGCTATCTCTTGCCGCAGTGCCTTCTACTCATAAGTACATTGCGTTTAAGCTGGATAGAACAGAAGGAACACCATATATTTATATTGATAACATTCGTGTCTATAAGCAACCAACTTGTATTCTGCCTACAGACTTTACCGTAGCAGATGTTTCGGACTCTACGGCTATGATTAGCTGGAGACAACCTCAGTCTGTTGGCTTCTCTCAGTGGGTGGTAGAATACTCTGAGGACGAGATGTTTATAACTGATGTTCAGAGCATGACCTCTACAGACTCTGTAGTAACTCTTACAGGATTGCAAGACAATACCTTATACTATATTCGTATAAAGGCTGATTGTGGAGCAGAGCAGAGTTTCTGGCTGAATGGCAGCCTACACACCAATTGTATTGAGTTGGATCCATTGGCTTGGAATGAGTCGTTCGAGAATTTTGCAACTGACAATAAGAAGCCAGACTGCTGGACTCGTGCAATACCTTACAACTCAGGTACAACTACATCATATCCATACG
>CAYFSY010000183.1:0-3145 GCA_964345905.1 uncultured Paludibacteraceae bacterium
GAAGTGCTCCACGATGATACGGCGGTCTGCCTCCAACACTATATTTATAAAATCGGCGCTTTCGTACATCTGCACAAATCCCTGTATAAATCGTATGTCTAAGTGGTAAGACGACTGACTTTTTACATCTGTCAGCTGCTCACGGACTTGCATTATCTTTCTTGGGTCAACCACGTTATCGTCGTTTGTCAGCTCCATACCGGGGAACATACCCTTTATCAGAGACGACTTACCGCTACCAGCATCGCCTACAATACCTATCAGACGGTCGTTGTAGTGCAGATGCCTCTGCGAAATCTGCTCACCGAGATACATAAGCCTCTCGTTGCTACGCGGTGCGAAGTATTGAGCCGACACCAAATACTCTTGTACAAAACCTTTACTCATATATTTAATTTTTAGCGTAGCAAAGATACTATTTTTTTCTCAATCCTGCTTTGTGTTTGGGAAATGTTTTTTAATTTTGTGGTCTATAATTTTTATGTAAGTTATTTTAGGGAAATACAGTTAGTGTGAAAAAGTTATTTTTGTCTGTTTGCTTATCTATAAGCACATTTCTTGCCTCTGCAAAATCGACAGTTTACGAAAAGCCAGTCGTAGATGAACGTATGGAGCTAATGGGAATTATATTCCGATATGTAGGAATAGACCTATATGCCGATGATTACTTACCAACTTTCTGCAAAGAAATTGACAAACACTTTGATAAATATAAAAATCATCCTGTAATAAAGATGTCTGAGAGGCAGGTGCAATTTGGAGCTTCTTTTCATGCCATAGCAGATTTTGCAATTTCTTTAGAGATAAAAAACAACCAAATAGTCCTTAACGATAAGTTAAACAAAGATATTTTATACGAAAGGTGGCAAAAAGATAGCATTCCTAAATACCTAATTTTGCTAAATGACTTCTATAAAAAGACAGATTTCCACAAGTTTTTTGGATATACGCCAAAGCATAAATATCGTATCATAATAAGCCTTATAACAGGCAATTATGGAATATCGGCAATCTATAAAGATGGTAGTGAGGAGTATTACTCTATAATATTATGTGCAGAAGAGGATAATAACGGACTACCTACATTTCAAGCAAATACCTTTATGGGTACTGAAAATAAACTAATACACGAGTTTTGTCACTCGTTTTGTGATGAGCCTATAAACAAATATCTTGATAAACTTATGCCACAAGCGACTATTCTCTTTGAACTCAATAAAGAAAAGCTAACAGAAATGTATTACGGTTCACCAAAATCTTTGTTAAATGAACTATTTGTGAGGGCAGCTGTATTTCAATATCAAAAAGACAACAATGTTTTTGATTATTTCAACGTTAAAAGTCGTGTAAATGAAGGATTTTTGGGGTTATACCAACTTTTAGATTGTTTCGAAAAGTATAGTAATGACACAAACCATAAAAATCTCATTGATTTTATGCCAGAGATAGTAAAACACTTGAACTCTTATGATTTTAAGAAAATATACTACGAAGAGATTCCAGAGGTAAAATATGCAAGCATTGAAAACAACAGCGAAAATATTGATTGTAATCTTGATAGTATAACACTATATTTCAATACAGAAATGTATAAATATGATAAAGCTACACTAAGCATACGTTCTACACCAAAGTTAGAGCTTATAGAGGTAAGTAAATATAGAGATAAAGTAATAGGTAAAGACAAGTGGAGTGAGGATGGTAAAGCGTGGACTTTTTATTTCAAAAAACTTCAACCAGATACACAATATGAAATAAGATTAGATGCTTTTTCATTTCTTAATAAAAATGACACATACATACTTAAAGACACTTATATTTTAACATTTAGGACGCGGAAGATAGAGTAAGCTTTTGCTATATTGATTATAATATGTAGGGTTAGTAATTTATTCACCCTTTTTTGTGTTTTTTCTGCTGAAATAGCTAATTTTTTATAACTTTGGCGTTTTGTAAATTGCAAGGCACAAACCAAGAGAAAAAGTTATATTTTTTAGATGAGAAAGTTATTTTTAACAGTAGCGATAGTTTTTTTCGGATTACTCCATTCAAGTGATATAAAAGCTCAAAGCCTGAGCGATACTATTCAGAGCTTTTTAGATTCCGTACAGCGAGAGACTGGCTCGGAGTCGTTTTACCGAATGAAAAACCTCTCGATAGACGACAGCCTCAAAACTGTCTATCTCACCATCTCCGACAACTTTTCGAGAATACTCTTTACCGAAGAGTTTGTCGAGGATTTTAAGTGCGAGTTTATGCGATTCCTGCCACCAAAGGCTCAGGATTACACCTTTAAAGTATTCTCAAACAGCGACAATATCGAGCAATTGGTGCCAAATATCTACCGCCGTGAGTTACCAAAAGATAAATCTCGCCTTTCGCCTCGCAACACACACCGCGAAAAGCCATTGGTAAGGAACCAAAGCCAAGAGCTAAACTTCGAGCAAGGTCTTTCGGGAAGAAACATCGCTATATGGAATTCTCATGGATACTTCTACAATCAACGCAACTCTCGCTGGGAGTGGCAGCGAGGCAGGTTGCTCACCACCGTAGAGGATAAGTTTACCACGCAGATTATCATAAACTACCTTATGCCAATGCTCGAAAACTCAGGAGCATACGTCTTTCTGCCACGCGAACGCGACCCGCAGCCACAGCTATTTATCTGCGACAACGACTCAGCTTGGAACTTTCCGCTCACTGAAAGCTCTTACAGAGAGTTTGGCGACGAAGACGACTTTCTAAAAGATTCACTCATAGGCTTTGCTGATACAAAACCGACATACATCGAGCACGAAAACCCATTTCTGCAAGGCACAGCACGCAAAATCAGAACGCACCGCAAGGCTACCAGTGGCGTAGAGTTTTTACCAAAACTTACCCAGAGCGGCTGGTATTCGGTCTCGGTTGCCTACCGTAGCCTCGAGAAGTCCGCTACAGACGCACACTACCGTGTTTATCACTCAGCAGGGGAGACAGATTTCCGCGTAAATCAAAGCATTGGCGGTGGCACGTGGATATATTTAGGAACATTCCATTTTGACAACACACAACCCGACTCTATGCGTCGCGTAGTGCTCTACAACGACAGCAAAAATTCGGGTAAAGTCGTTGTAGCCGATGCGGTAAAGTTTGGCGGAGGTAT
>CAYFSY010000184.1:0-3115 GCA_964345905.1 uncultured Paludibacteraceae bacterium
GTGCTTCATAAGGGTAAAATATCAGAGATGGCTACCGGTGAGGGTAAGACCCTGGTGGCAACTCTGCCTGTGTTCTTAAACGCACTGACAGGCAACGGTGTACACGTGGTGACTGTGAACGACTACCTCTCGAAGCGTGACTCGGAGTGGATGGGCCCGATCTATATGTTCCATGGGCTTTCGGTGGACTGTATCGACAAGCACCAGCCGAACTCTGAGGAGCGTCGCCAGGCATACAACGCCGACATCACCTTCGGTACAAACAACGAGTTTGGTTTCGACTACCTCAGAGACAACATGGCTACTTCGCCACTCGACCTTGTGCAGCGTCCTCATAACTTTGCCATTGTGGACGAGGTGGACTCGGTACTTATCGACGATGCTCGTACGCCACTTATTATCTCTGGTCCTGTGCCAAAGGGCGACGAACAACTGTTTGACGAATATCGTCCTCGCGTAGAGAGGTTGGTAAAGGAGCAGTCGCTTATGGCTACAAAGCTTTTGGCTGAGGCGCGTGCCAAGATGTCGTCTGACGACAAAAAGGTGGTAGAGGAGGGATGCTTGCTACTTTTCCGTTCATACAAAGCGTTGCCAAAGTCTAAGGCACTCATCAAATACCTTTCGGAGCCTGGCGTAAAGACTGCGATGATAAAGACCGAGGAGTTTTATATGCAGGAAAACAGCAAACATATGCACGTTGTTACCGACCCGCTTCTATTTATTATTGATGAAAAAAATAACCAAATTGAGCTTACAGACAAAGGTATAGACGTTCTTACAGGAAGTTCAGAAGACCCTAAGTTCTTTGTTTTACCCGATGTCGCAGCCGAACTTTCAGCTTTGGAGGGAGAGACTATCTCTGCAGAGGAGCGCCAAACAAGGAAGGACGATATTATGCAGAATTACTCAATCAAAACAGAGCGTGTGCATACTATCAACCAGTTGCTTAAGGCTTACACACTTTTTGACCGCGATGACGAGTATGTGGTTATAGACAACAAGGTAAAAATTGTAGACGAGCAGACAGGACGTATCATGGAGGGCAGACGCTACTCCGATGGCTTGCACCAAGCTATCGAGGCTAAGGAGCGTGTGCAGGTAGAGGCTGCTACACAGACCTTTGCTACAATTACCTTGCAGAACTACTTCCGTATGTATCACAAACTTGCGGGTATGACTGGAACTGCTAGTACTGAGGCGGGTGAGTTTTGGGATATCTACAAGCTCGATGTGGTGGAGATTCCAACCAACCGTCCTGTAATCCGTAAGGACTTGGAGGATAGAGTCTATAAAACCAAGCGTGAGAAGTATCAGGCTGTAATCGAAGAGATTGAACTTCTTGTGTCGCAGGGTCGTCCGGTGCTCGTGGGTACCACATCGGTGGATATCTCCGAGCTGATTTCGCGAATGCTGACGATGAGGAAAATCAAGCACAATGTGTTGAACGCCAAGCTGCACCAAAAGGAGGCTGAGGTAGTAGCCGAGGCGGGACGTGCAGGCACGGTTACCATTGCAACGAACATGGCTGGTCGTGGTACGGATATTAAGCTGACACCTGAGGTAAAAGAGGCGGGTGGTCTGGCTATCATCGGTACAGAGCGCCACGAGTCGCGTCGTGTCGACCGCCAGTTGCGTGGTCGTTCGGGACGTCAGGGAGACCCAGGTAGCTCGGTGTTTTTCCTATCGCTCGAAGATGACCTGATGAGGCTTTTTGCTTCTGAAAGAATTTCGAAGATAATGGATAGAATGGGATTCAAAGAGGGCGAAGTAATCGAACACTCGATGATTACCAAATCAATAGAGCGAGCACAGACGAAGGTCGAAGAGAATAACTTCGGTATTCGTAAACGCTTGCTTGAGTACGATGATGTGATGAATGCTCAGAGGACAGTTATATACAAAAAGCGCCATCATGCTTTGATAGGCGAGAGAATAGGTGTAGATATTGCAAACACACTCTACGATACAGCTGAAAAAATCGTTTCAGACCACTATCAGGATTCCGACTATCAGTCGCTTGAGATGGATGTAATGCGTAACTTCGCGTTTGAAGTGCCGTTCTCCAATGATGACTTTAAGGCTAAAAAGCAACCTGAACTTGTAGATATGCTTGCAGAGGAGGCTTTTGCAGCATTTAAGCGTAAGACAGACAAGCTTAGGCAGGTGGCTTACCCTGTGATAAAGCAGGTTTACGAGCAGCAGGGCAATCAGTTTGAGCGCATTGTTGTTCCGATAACAGACGGCAAGCGAGTGTTTAACATTCCTGTGAACCTCGAAAAAGCCTACACCACGGAGGGCAGAGAGGTGGTCAGAGACTTCGAGAAGTCGATACTCTTGCATACCATCGACGAGGCTTGGAAGGAGAATCTGCGTGAGCTCGACGACCTTCGTCAGTCGGTGCAGACCGCATCTTATGAGCAGAAAGACCCGCTTTTGATTTACAAGCTCGAGAGTTTCAACATCTTTAAGGCTATGGTAGAGACTATCAACAGTAAGGTTACTTCAGTGCTTATGCGTGGTCAGATCCCAATCAGCGATCCTGAGCAGGTGCGTCGCGCAGAGAGCCAGAAGAGGAGCGACTATAGCAGATATCGCACTCAGAAAGATGAATTTCGCGGAGGAGGTGACCCACAAGACCCCACCCGCCAAGACACTCGCGAGCAGCAGGTTAACCAGCCTATCAAGGCAGAGAAGACCGTTGGTCGCAACGACCCTTGGCCATGCGGTAGCGGTAAAAAATATAAAAACTGTTGCGGTATAAACTAAGAGCAATTTGTTTTTAGTCAGAAACACAAATTAAGGGCGAATCTACAAGTTCGCCTTTTTTGTAGAGGTGCTTGAAGGGAAGTAGGGTAGGGAGGTACTTATTATATAAAACAAAAAACGAGTCTTGCTTTTTTAGACTCGCCTTTTATACAGTTGTCTAACGAGGATTCGAACCTCGACAAACAGAACCAAAACCTGTTGTGCTACCGTTACACCATTAGACAATCTCCAATTCTGGACTGCAAAGGTACAACTTTTTTTTGAAGTAACAAAAAAAAAATGGATTTTGGATTAAATAGATTCAACTAGCAAAGTTATAAAAAAAAGCAGCTGGCGAGTTGAAAAAAAG
>CAYFSY010000185.1:0-3099 GCA_964345905.1 uncultured Paludibacteraceae bacterium
CCTCGATTGGGTTTTTTAGCAAAATATTATTTGCTTTTAATTTAAAGGTCGGGAAGGTCGAAAAGAACGTCAGCTCCACCTCATCCACATGCGATTCGCACTTGATGTTTTTGTCCAACACGGACTGCACCGCAGGGGTCAGCTTCGATGGCGTAAACACAAACCAAACCGCCACAGCTATGGCTATCAGCACCAAGCCGAGCAGTCCACCTAAGGAGATTAGGGTTATCTTTAGAGGTTTTTTCATATTGGGTAAATATCGTTTTTCGGTTAATCAAAAAACTCAGTCCACAACGGTGTAGATGTCCTTCAGATTCCTGCCGTAGCCGTTGTAGTCAAGTCCGTAGCCGACTATAAAGTCGTTTGGAATCACCATAGCAGGGTAGTCTATCTCGAGTTCGTACTTCAAGGCTTTTGGCTTAAAGAGCAGGGTTGCTATGCAAACCTTTCCTGCACCGCGATTGCGTAGCATCTCCAGTACAGAAACCATCGTCTTACCCGAATCCACAATATCTTCGACCACTACCACCGTTCTGCCCTTGAGGTTCTCCATCAGTCCGATGAGTTGCATCATGTTGTCAGACAACTGTGTGCCGTGATACGATGCGATTTTTACGAAAGAGATTTCGCAAGGGAACTCTATTCGCTTCATCAGGTCGGCAGCGAACATAAACGAGCCGTTGAGTATCGAGATAAACAGCGGGTTCTCGTCCTTTAGGTCGTGGTTTATCTGTGCTGCAACCTTGTCGATTGCCTCTACAATTGTATTCTCAGCGATAGATTTTGTAAATTCGCGGTCTAATATCTTTATTCTATTTTCCATGATAAATTGACTTTTTAATGCGTTCTAAGTTAAAACTAAACGCCAAAATTACAAAAAATTTCGCGGAAAATGGCTTTATGCAGATAATTTAACATAAAAGCTACTTGGTTTTCCTTAATTTGTGTGGATTTTATACGGTGTGATGTCGGGATAAATAATGATTTGCACCTACTGGGTTTGCAAGAAAAATAATCCCTACATTTCTAAATTATAAAAAGACTCCCCAACTTTCACAAGTTGAGGAATCTCCACCATGCCATATTTTATAATTACATTATTTCTTTTTCAAGAAACAGATAACGTCACCTTTCTTCACAACCTTGCCTTGCTCTACAGCGTCAACTACCTTTCCTTCGTAGTTTGCGTAGATAAACTCAAGACCGTTTGCAGGAGTCTGAATTGCAGCCAAGAGGTCGCCCTCTTTGTAAACTCTGCCATTCTCTGGCTTAAGAGAAACATCCTCGAAGTCGAGCTCCCACATCACTACACCCGCAGCAGTAGCGTTTACAGGCTCTGCATCTGGGTTGCGTTTTAGAGCAAGCTCTGTGAGGTCGAGCTTAATTGGTGCTGCCGCAGGAGCAGCTGCGTTTTTCTTATTCATTGCAGCCTCAAGCTCCTTATAGAAGTTCTTCTTAGCGTCGCCAGACTTATACTCGCGATACTGCTTCTCGTGCATTGCAAACTCAAACAGCTCCTCGTCGTCTTGTCCTCTCTCCCAGCCGAGCTCTTCCATCTCTTTGATGAACTTAGGCAGCTCGTCTAGATAGTTGTCTTGTGGGTTTGTGTCTGTGAACTCCATTCCCTTCGACTTCGCAAGCTCTATAATCTCTGGAGCCAAAGGACCAGGCAATCTGCCAGCCTTGCCGAGCACCATGTTCCAAGTAGCTTGGTCCATCATCTCGTATCTTTCGCCTCCCTTGCTCATCGAGAATATGTTCATCAGAGCAACGTTCTTTACGTATTGGCTGAAAGGAGTTACAAGTGGTGGATAGCCGAGTTTTGGCCATACGTATTGTACCTCACTAAACAGCTGAACGAGCAGTTCATCCTCCGAAAGCTCTGGCTTGCCGTCTTTCTTCAAGTTGCCGTTGATAGCAGCGTGAACGCCCTTGAGGTCAGCCATAAGCGAACCCATCATGCCGCCTGGCAATCCGCAAGAGATAAGCAGTGAGTTCATGAATTTATTTCTATCATCGATGAAGTAGCCAAGGAAGTCATCTACGAAGCTCTGAGTAAGCTCGCGAACCTTCATGTAGGCATTCATGTTTATCTCTGGAACTTTGAATCCAGCGTCTCTAAGCATCTCTGCGATAGTGATAACGTCTGGGTGAACCATACCCCAAGACAGAGGCTCCATTGCCACGTCGAGGTAATCTACTCCAGCCTTTGCCACCTCGAGCATAGAGGCAACAGAGAAGCCAGGTCCGGTGTGTCCGTGATATTGTACTGGGATTTCTGGGTGTCTCTCTTTGATAGCCTTTACAATTCTACCGTTGGTGTCAGGACGACCGATACCAGCCATATCCTTCAAGCAGATTTCGTCTGCACCCGCAGCGATAAGTCTCTCTGCAAGGTCGATGTAGTACTCAGCTGTGTGAACAGGCGAGTAGGTGATACAGAGCGTAGCCTGAGCAATCATGCCAGCCTCTTTTGCCCACTTGATAGAAGGGATAATGTTTCTGTCGTCGTTGAGTCCGCAGAAAATACGAGTGATATCCACACCTTGAGCCTTTTTTACCTTGTACATCAGGCGACGAACGTCTGCTGGAACAGGGTTCATGCGTATTCCGTTGAGTCCGCGGTCGAGCATGTGTGTCTGTATTCCAGCCTTGTTGAAGTGGCTACAGAAGGCACGTACCGAAGGGTTTGGATTTTCGCCATAGAGCAAGTTTACCTGCTCAGAGGCACCACCGTTTGTCTCTACACGAGCAAAGCAACCCATCTCGATAATGTGGGGAGCCACTTGCTCCAATTGGTCTTTGCGAGGCACATACTTTCCAGATGATTGCCACATGTCGCGATAGACCAAGCTAAATTTAATCTCTCTTTGTTTCATATTTGTATTTTAACGTTAAAAAATTCGTTTTATTCTGTGCCAAAAAAGCACCTTGCAAAGTTACAAAAATCTTTCAGTAGAACAAAATAAATCTGCAATATTCTACAGCTAAAAACTTTTTATTTTTGTTTTTACATAAAAAATCTCCACTTCCAGAAGAGAAATCTTAAAATAATTGCTAACTTTGCAACCTCTGATAAGCCAAGCGTGGCACATCATG
>CAYFSY010000186.1:0-3079 GCA_964345905.1 uncultured Paludibacteraceae bacterium
ATACTAACCAGCTTACAAGTTTAAATGTACAGGGTTTAACGCAATTGTATTATTTGTATTGCTATAATAACCAGCTTACAAGTTTAGATGTACAGGGTTTAACGCAATTGAAAGAATTGGAGTGTTATAATAACCCTTGTACAAGTACTACTTTAGGTTTAGACTGGCTCTATTGCCAATTACCACAAAGACAGCCTGATGATAATGCAAGAATATTAGTAAGCGAAAAAAATCAAGCTAACTTAGAGGCTTTTGTCCTTGCTACAAATGGAGTCAATGCAAATAGTAAAAATTGGAAATTATATGGCGTTAATGAAGCTACTTCCACTGCGTACGAAATAACCAACACCACCGGTAGCTATGTGTGCGGCGACGTTCCAACAACTGTTACTACCAGCGATGCTACAGCGATTACTCAGACATCGGCAACCCTAAACGGCACAGTAAATCCGGGTACAGACGTTATTGCAGAGCGTGGCTTCGAGTGGAAGATTACAAGTGGCGGTACTTATGCAGACCTTGTTTCTACAGATACAATTAATACCTTCACTGCAAACCATACAGGACTTACAGCTTCTACAAGCTACACCTTTAGAGCTTATGTGAAGGTTGGAGCAGATAAGGTTTATGGCGAGGAGAAGACGTTTACCACTTCAGCAGTTCCGGTCCCAGCAACTGTTAATACAAGCGATGCTACAGAAGTTACTCAGACATCGGCAACATTAAACGGCACAGTAAATCCGGGTACAGACGTTATCACATCGCAGGGTTTTGAATGGAAACGGTCAACAGCCTCTACATTCTACTACGTAGATGTTACTAATGTAACCAACAATAACTTCTCGTTTACACTCACAGACCTTTTGCCAAATACAGCTTATACCTACAGAGCATATATAGTAGTCGGCGGAAGTAAATGCTACGGTGAGGATAAGACATTCACTACAGTAGCCACAGGCATCGAGAATATCACACAAGAGATCAGCATCTATCCAAACCCAGCAAGTGATGCTATCACAGTAGAGACAGACGCCATCGGCTCAGCTATCACTATCACAGACCTCGCAGGTCGTGTAGTACTGAAAACCAACGCTACAAGTAGCAAGACTACACTCGACATCAGCAGTCTCACAGCAGGCGCATACGTGGTGCGTGTTGGGGAAAGAGTTGGTAAAATAGTTAAGAAATAGTTTAAATTTTGTTTCATACATGGTGAGAGGGACAAGCTTTCGGGTTTGTTCCTCTTTTTTATTTAGAGAGTCTTTTGCAGATGCTTTTATCCGTCCGCTAAAATAGACGGCAATAGACTTCCGACTTCGGTCTTCGGTCTTCAGTCTCTGAAACAAACAATTCCTAAATTTCTAAATTTCTAAATTAAATAAAAAGTAGTATCTTTGTAGTTCAAAAAAACAGATAGATTTTTTTAGACAGTGAAAAACATCATAGTACTGATACGGCGCTTTACAAAACCATATAAAAAGTATGTGGCTCTTACCTTTGTTTTCAATATGGTAAGCACGCTATTCAATCTTTTTACCTTTGCCACGCTGATACCTATTCTGCAAATTCTATTCAGAATGAACACCGAAAGGCACTCTTTTGTGGGTTGGGACTTCTCGTCTGTTCAGAGCTTGGTATATTCAATCAAAAACAATGCTATGAACTACATCGAGACCACTATCGAAAGCCAAGGAGAGATGCGAGCGCTACTGATTCTGGCGGCTTTTTTAGTCACAATGACGCTTCTGAAGACCCTTTCTCAGTTTATATCTTCTGCTACACTTGTGCCTGTGCGGACAGGCTTCCAACGCGACATTCGCAATCAGATTTACAAAAAAATCACATCGCTACCTATTGGCTACTTCAACGAGGAGCGTAAAGGAGATATTATGAGTAGAATGATGGGCGACGTACAAGAGATTGACAACTCCATTACCAGCTCTCTGGAGATTATATTCAAAAACCCGCTGATGATCCTCGTATACCTTACCATGATGATAATAATCAGCTGGAAACTATCGCTATTTGTATTGGTGCTCTTGCCTGTAAGTGCTTGGCTCATAGGCACTATAGGCAGAAACCTCAAGCGCCACTCGCTACGCGGACAGGAGCTTATGGGTGAGATGTTCTCGCAAGTAGAGGAGACTCTGGGTGGAATACGCGTCATAAAGGCATTCAATGCAGAAGAGAAGCTCAACAAGCGCTACCGTGCTATCACAGAGGTAATACGTCGCACATTCAACAAGGTAAATACAAAATACCTGCTGGCTCACCCTGTAGGAGAGTTTTTAGGCACTATGATAATCTGCGTGGTACTGCTCTATGGCGGAACACTTATTATCGAAGGTAATGGCGAACTCGATGCTCCTACTTTTATCTACTACATGGTAATCTTTTATAGTGTAATTCCGCCATTCAAAGACCTTTCGCGAGCCACATATAGTGTGCAGAAAGGTATGGCTTCGCTTAGTCGTGTAGATGAGATACTCAATGCTACAAATCCTATCACCGCACAAGGCGACACACCAATAAAAGAGTTTAAGTCTGAGATAGAGCTTAGAAATGTATCTTTCAAATATACAAATGCTTGGGTTTTGCGCAACATCAATCTTACCATCAAAAAAGGTCAGACTGTGGCTTTGGTAGGACACTCTGGCTCAGGCAAATCGACGCTTTTAGACCTACTGCCAAGGTTTCATGATGTAAATGAAGGCGAAATTTTGATTGATGGAGTAAACATCAAAAACCTAAATGTTACTGACCTGCGGGCACTGATGGGCAACGTAAACCAAGAGGCGATTCTATTTAACGATACGTTTGAAAACAACATCACTTTCGGTGTGGACAACGCCTCGCAGGAGTCTGTAGAGGAGGCAGCCAGAATCGCCAATGCTCACGACTTTATCACCGCTACCGAGCAGGGCTACCAGACAAATATCGGTGACCGTGGCGGAAGACTCTCTGGCGGACAACGCCAAAGGGTGTGCATAGCTCGTGCTGTGCTGAAAAACCCACCGATAATGATTCTCGACGAAGCAACCTCCGCACTCGACACACAGAGCGAACGCCTTGTGCAGAC